>JAOPWT010000371.1 GCA_025965555.1 Mycobacterium sp. | reverse complement strand
TGCGGATGTCGGCGACCCAGAAGGTGGCGTCATCGGTGACGCCTTCGAATCGCAGGTCCAGTTCCCGGCGCACCGTCGAGGCGGCGCCATCGGCCCCGATGCACCACCGGGCAGTCACTCTGGACAGACCGTCGGGGCCCTCGAGCAAGGCCCGAACGCGACCGTCCGGTTCGGCGGCGCGGTCGACGAGATCGACGAGCCGATGATTCCAGCGGACGTCGCCCTGGTGGCCCAGAAGTGCTTCGTAGAGCAGGTGTTCGTTGCGGCTCTGCTCGAAGATCTGGACACCGGGAAACCGGGTGGCGCCTTGCTGAAGTGCCGCGATACCAACGCCATCCAGGCCGCCGGACGTGCCGATCTGCATGAGTCGTGCGGAATAGGCGCCGGCAAGGACCTGCTCGGCGAGACCGAGCTGATCGTAGATTTCCATGGTCCGCGCCTGGACGGCCAACGCGCGGGATTCCCGAGTCGGGCCTGCCTTGCGGTCGACGATCACCGCGGACACTCCGCGCTTCATCAGCACCACGGCAGCCATCAGGCCCGTCGGTCCCGCCCCCACGATCAGCACGTCGGTATCGGTTACCGGAATGTCCTCGAGGCGAACCTCACTGTTACCCATCTGGATCAACCTAGTGGCGATGCCCCGGCCGACGCCGCATTTCGGGCGTCGGTTACCTGTTGACGAGGAGTGCAGGGTCCTCGAGGCGCCGAAGCTTCGCCCGGTGCAGTCGGGCCAGCACGTCGGCCGTCGTCGCGAAGTCCATGCACTTGTCGGTGACGGACTGGCCGTAGACGAGTCGCCCTTCGACGGACTGGGCGCCGGCCACCAGGAAGCTCTCCAGCATCAGTCCGCTGATGCCGCGCTCTCCGGCGGCGATCCGGACCGCAATTTCCTGCGCGACTTGGGCTTGTCGGACATGATCCTTGCCCGAGTTGGCGTGCGAACAGTCGATCATCACGTTGCCAGGCAGCCCCGCGGTGACGAGACCTTCGAGCGCGTCTGCGACGGAGTCGGCATCGTGGTTCGGGCCCGCAGAGCCTCCGCGCAGGATCAGGTGGCAGTCGGGGTTGCCTGCGGTCTCTACGATGGCGCCTCGGCCGAGCCCGTCGATTCCGAAGAAGACATGCTGTGCCGCAGCGGCTCTCACTCCGTCGATGGCAGGTTGGATGTTGCCGTCGGTGCCGTTCTTGAATCCGACGGGCATCGACAGCCCCGACGCCAGCTGACGGTGTATCTGTGACTCGGTGGTTCGAGCGCCGATCGCACCCCAGGCGACGGTGTCGGCGATGTAGGGCGGGCTCGTTGGTTCGAGGAACTCGCAGCCCACCGCCAGGCCGAGCGCTCCGATGTCGAGCAGCAGAGCGCGGGCAGTGCGCAACCCTCGTTCGACGTCGTAGGTGCCGTCCATCCCGGGGTCGTTGATGAGTCCCTTCCAGCCAACGGTCGTGCGTGGCTTCTCGAAGTAGACGCGCATGACGATCTTGAGCCGATCGGCGTATGCCTCGGCCAAGGTGGACAGGCGCCGGGCGTAGTCCAGAGCTGCCACCGGGTCGTGGACCGAGCAAGGCCCCACGATCAACAACAGCCGGTCATCGCGGCCCGCCAGTATCTCGATGATTTCGTCGCGATGACGTCGGACTGCCGTGGCAATGCCGTCATCGAGCGGGAGTTCGGCCCGGATCTGCTCGGGAGGCGGGACGGCGCGAAAGGAGACGATCCGGCGGTCGGAGGTGCTTTCGACGTCGGTGCTGGTGATGGTCACGGTCGGTTCGGGCTTCCTGTGAGTGAGTCTCAGGGCGAACCCGCGGATTGTCCGGTGCCCTGAAATGACAAAAGCAGCGACCGTGTGGTCACTGCTGGGCTCCGGGTGGCGTTTCGCGCTGGCGTCAGTGCGCCTTATCCATGGCTCCACCCGGAGCCGAGATAAAGCGCCAATAGCAGCGCGTGGCGATGTTCACGGACGAACCATACCGCGTGTTCTCGCTGCCTGACGAGTCGGTCGCGTGAGAACGCCCACTGCGACCGCTTACGGGAGCTTGGCCGCAATCTCCTTGGCGGCCGAGACCACCTGCCTGCCCTTGTGGTCGAGGCTTTCTGCGGTCAGCCGATGGGTAAGGAAGCTCACGCTCAGGGCCTGGCCTCCCGGCTAGTCGACTGGCCACGCTCGGACCAGGCCAGCACCAGTTCAGTTGGTCGCCGAGGCCTCCCGGTGTGAGGGTGGCGTGCGCGGCATGGCGACCACGGCGACGGCGGTCGCCGCGGCGACGACCAGCACCCCGGTGAACACCGCGGCCGCACCCGACTGGATCGCCGCCTGGCCGACGGATCGAATGTCACCGGGGCCGAAGATCGAGTTGGCGATGGCGCCGAAGATGGCGACGCCGACCGCACTGCCGAGCGAGCGGGCGAACATGTTGTTGCCCGTGACGACGCCGCGTTCCTCCCAGTCGACGCTGGACTGTGCCGCGATCAGCGTCGGCACCGCAAGCAACCCCATGCCGGCGCCGATCACGAAGCACACTGCCGCCACGACGGCGACGTTGGGCCGGTGGGCCATCGCGACGAGCACCGACGCCCCAGCGATCACCAACGCGGCGCCCAGCACTGCGGTCCTCTTGAATCCCCATCGCAGATAGAGCTTGCCGGCCACGCTCGCGGTGGCCGGCCAGCCGATCGTCAGCGCGGCCAGTGCAAGACCCGCCACGATGGGTCGGATGTGCAGAGAACCTTCGAGATAGGTTGGCACGTAGGACGTCAACCCCATCAGGATGGCGCCGACGCCGAACGCGACGATCGTGGTCGCGCACAGCAGTCGTCGGGAGAACACCCACAGCGGCAGGATCGGCTCGGCCGCCCGGCGTTCCACCAGAGCGAAGGCCGCCAACAGCACCGCGCCCGCCGTGAACGCGCTGATGCTCGGAACGGAGTTCCACGCCCACGTCTGGCCACCACCGAGGACGCCGAGTACCAGAGCCGTCATCGCGGAGGCGAGCAGCAGCGCCCCGAGGGAATCGACCGTCCGGTGGCGGGGTGTGACCCTCTCGTGGAAGTGCCGATTGAACATCCAGGCCGCGAGCAGGCAGAGGGGGATGTTGATGAGGAACACGCCACGCCAGATCCCGAGCTGAGAGAAGACGCCGCCCAGCATCGGCCCGACGACCGACGAGATGGCCCACACACTGGCCAGATAGCCCTGCACTCGGGCGCGCTCGGCCACCGTGTAGATATCCCCGACGATGGTCATCGCCGTCGGCTGGACTGCACCGGCGCCGAGACCCTGTACCGCTCGAAAGACGATCAAGGCCAGCATGTTCCACGCTGCGGCGCACAGGATCGAGCCCACCAGGAACAGTGCGATTCCCAAGAGCAGGATCGGCTTGCGGCCGAGGACGTCGGAGAGCTTTGCATAAATCGGCGTGGTAACCGCTTGTCCCAGAAGGTATGCCGAGAACAACCAGGGGAACTGGTGAAAGCCACCCAACTCGCCGACGATCGACGGCACGGCCGTCGCCAACACCGTCGAATCGATGGCGACCAGTCCGGTGCTCAGCATGACCGAGATCAGGACCGGTCCGCGATCGGAGCGGAATCCGACGGCGGCCGTCGACGTCGTGCTCAAAAGCCGTGACCCCTCCACTGCATGCCTGGACATCCCACGAACGCGTCTTCGAGCCGTGGCCGCTGAGAAGAAATCTACGCCTCTCGCGCGGCGCCAGGCCCCGGCCCCATCGCCGGAACGTTAGGCGCCGATCCTGTGAACTCACTCGTCGGCACCACCGACAAGGGCACGGACCTCGGCATGGCTGAGTGCGTCAACGTGTTCGCTCAGTTCCGCTTGATCGCAACCACTCGGGTCGCCCGATCCTTCGGTCCCTTGCGAGTTGGGCGCCTCGGAATCTTGCCGTGGGTCGTCGCGGGCCTCGTTCGGGCGCGGCCATGATGTGGCTGAGCATTGGCTCCTCACCAGGGGATTGCCTGCCGTACTGATCGCACGGTGCGGTGGCGCTACGTGTGGCCGCGGTCCGCTCCTGCGTTGATCGGGTGGTTGGTGTCCCGCAACTGCGCCAGGCGAACGCAGTCGGTGTTAGCCGTTAGCCGTTAGCCTTCGTCGCGGCCGCGGTCGCGGCTGCCGTCGTCGTCAGCGTCCTTCAGGGTGGATTAGCCCACCTCCCAGGCACTCTCGGCGTGATCCTTGGCAACCGATATCGCAGCGATGTGCCAGGAGCTCATTAGCCGTTGCTCAGTCGCCGTTCTTCTTGCGTTTGCCGCCGCCGTTGCCCGGCGGTCCGTGCCTGAAAGGTGGTTGTTCCACCGACGGGACCGATGGCGGGGTCGTTACGGCCGTGCTGGAAGGTGTCGTCGTCGTCGACGTCGTCGTGACGGTTGGCGTGGTGACGGTTGGCGTGGGGGCTTGTTGCGATGATGAATCGAGAGCGAAGGCGAGGGTGGCGACGATGAGCGCGACCACTGCCGCCGAGGCGATCACAAACTTTCTCATCCCGGTGATGGGCCGACGTCGGCGCACCTGCGGCGCTACGTAATTCGCGTCCGGCGCAGCGGGGATGGCCGCAGCGGTGAACATCTTCGTTCGTGCCGGGCGTGGCGGTCCGACCGCTGCCGTGGGAGGGAACGCGACGTGATGGCCGTGGAGGGCCGCTCGCATGTCGTCGGCGCTGGCGAATCTCCGGCCGGGATCGCGCGCCATCGCACGCTCGATGGCCGCCACCTGTGTGGCGTCGAGGCCGGGCCGAACTGCGCTGAGAGGTGGTACGGACCCTCCCATGACCGCACCGACGAGGGCCCCGAGATCGAGTTGCGGGAAGGGGCGCTGCCCCGAGGCGGCCTCGTAGCCGATCACGCCAACTGCATACAGATCGTCGGCCACCGACGCGGGAGCCCCCGCCAGCCGCTCCGGGCTCATGTAGGCCATCGTCCCGACGACCTGGCCGGTCATGGTCTGGGGGCTGCCCAGGGTCTTGGCAATTCCGAAGTCGGCGACCTTCACTGCCGCGTCGGAACACAAGACATTGCCTGGCTTGATGTCGCGGTGCAGGACGCCCGCTGAATGGGCGGCCGCCAGGGCGGCCAGGACGTCGTCGAGAACGGACCGCAGCCGGGCGGAGGTCAGTGGCCCGCGCTCGATCTCGCTCTCCAGCGTGTTACCGGACAGACGCTCCATCACCATGAAGGGCGTGCCGTGGTGTTCGCCGAAATCGTGAACCGCCACGATGTTCGGGTGGGTGAGACCTGCCGCTGCGCGGGCCTCCGCGACGAATCGTGATCGGATGTCGGGCTGGGCGTTGAGCGCGGGATGCAGGAGCTTGATCGCCACTGCACGGTGCAGCCGGGTGTCCCAGCCATCGCGTACCTCGGCCATTCCGCCGTAGCCCAGGACGCCACGAAGCTCGTACCGGCCGCCGAGAAGCTCGTGGCCGGTCATGTCGCTGACGATAGCCGGTCGATTGCAGCGTGCGGAGCATCACGGTAGTCGTAGGCGAGTGTCCCGATACGACCGCGCGAGCTTCGGGAAGAAGTGGGTCAGCGCGGCAGAGATGCCGTAGGGCGCCAGCATGGCAGCGACGATGAGGAGCACTGCCGGGAGGTCGTGCAGGGTCATGGCAGTAATCGTTGGACAGATGAATTACCGCCGACAGTGGCAGAAATGACAATGAGAATAAGATCCTGCCAGAACCTGCGACGAGCCGCTGGAAGCCACGTCACGGGAGGTTTCGGACCGCGACGTGGGGGGAACTGCGCGTGGGTCGGTGTGTGCCGATTCGCAAGGAGGCGATCATGGCGATACCCGCTGCGACTCAGGGCGGCGCGATCCGCAGTCTCATTCCCGCCCGCATCGACCGATTGCCGTGGTCGCCGTTCCACACGCGACTCGTCGTCGCACTCGGCGTCGCCTGGATTCTCGACGGTCTCGAGATCACCGTGGCCAGTGCGGTGGCCGACACCCTCAGCCAGCCCGAGACGCTCGGACTGTCGTCGGCTGCCGTGGGCTTCCTCGCCACCGTGTACCTGGCGGGCGAGGTCGTCGGTGCACTGTTCTTCGGGCGACTCTCGGACAAGCTCGGCCGACGAAACCTCTTCATGGTCACCCTGGGCGTCTACCTCGTCGGCAGCGGCCTCACCGCCCTGACGTTGGGCAACGGTGCCGGCTGGGTTGTCTTCCTCTACGTCACCCGTTTCATCGCAGGCATGGGCATCGGCGGCGAATACGCGGCCATCAATTCGGCGATCGACGAACTCATCCCGGCACGCTACCGGGGGCGGGTCGACATCGCGGTCAATGGAACATACTGGGCGGGAGCCATTCTCGGTACAGTCGGGACCTTCGTCTTCCTCAAGGCGATGGACTTGAGCCTGGGCTGGCGACTCGCCTTCCTCATCGGCCCGGTGCTGGGACTGGTGATCCTGCTGGTGCGACGACACCTGCCCGAGAGCCCACGCTGGCAGGTCATGAACGGCCGCGTGGACGAGGCCGAGAAATCGATCGCGTTCATCGAGCACGAGGTCGAGTCCACCGGTGTCACACTGCCATCCGTCGACGAGACCAAGGCGATCGAGCTGAGACCCACCGAAAAGATCGGCTACCTGGCATTGACCCGAGTGCTGTTCCGCGACTACCCGAAGCGGGCCATCCTCGGCGCCTCGCTCATGATCAGCCAGTCATTCCTGTACAACGCCATCTTCTTCACCTACACCCTGGTGCTCGGCAAGTTCTACGGGGTGCCCTCGGGGTCGACGCCGCTCTATCTGATCGCGTTCGCCGTCGGAAACCTTTTGGGTCCGTTGACGATCGGGCACTTCTTCGACACGATCGGCCGCAGGAAGATGATCGCGGGCACCTACCTGCTGTCGGGTGCTCTCTTGGCGGTGAGTGCGGGCCTGTTCTACGCAGGCGTGCTCAACGCCATCACCCAGACCATCGCCTGGTGCGTGATCTTCTTCTTCGCGTCGGCCGGGGCCAGCTCGGCCTACCTGACGGTGAGCGAGATCTTCCCATTGGAGGTCCGGGCCAAGGCCATCGCCGTGTTCTTCGCGATCGCCCAGTGCTTCGGCGCGCTGGGGCCGGTCGTCTACGGCGCCCTCATCGGTGACGGATCCAGGCCGGTCCTGTTGTTCTTCGGCTATCTGCTCGGCGCAGCGGTGATGGTCGGCGGCGGACTGGTCGCGTGGTTCCTCGCGGTCGATGCCGAAGGCAAGTCGCTGGAAGACGTCGCGAGTCCGCTGGCGGCGGCCGGTGCCACCCGACGCAGGGGTTCGGTGCGGGCCGAGGGCGCCACCCGGCCCCACGCCCCGTGAGAGGAGCAGGTATGACACACGAGTGCAACGGCGGCGGCCGCGAAGTCCCTGCCGGTCCACCTCCCGCTGAAGCGATGACCTGCCCAGTGTGTGGGCGTGAGACCAAGATCGAGGCGCAGGAGACCGATGGCGACTTGCGCTACACCATCGCGGAGCACCAGAAGGTCGGTGCTTAGGTGGCGGTGGTCGTCACTTCGGTGTCGACAACGACCTCGTCTGCGAGAAAGGCCAGCACTTCGTCGTTGAATCCGTTTGCGCTATGCCGACAGGTCGCCGTTGTCCCAATCGTCGGGATCGAGCTCCTCGAGCGAGGTCAGTTTCGGGTCCGTACTGCCCACGGTGCGCTGGCCACCGTGCCTGCGGGCGCTGTAAACGTTCGAGGTTGCGATCGTGATGAGTTCCTCGACGACGTCGTGCGGCGGGTGGGCGACGAGAGGGGCGAGCGGTGTGACGACTACGCCGATGCTCGCCGTCAGCCGATAGGGCGCAGTGCGGACGCTGTGCTGGAGTCGCTCGGTGAGCACCGTGGCGTTCGTGTTGTTGAACGTGTCGGCGACCAGGTACTCCGATTCGCCGACGTGGGCGATGACGGCGTCGCGGCGAAGTGTCTCGCTGAGCCGATGTCCGATCGCGACCCGCGCTTCGTTGCCGCCGCCGTCACCCTTCATCGCCGTCAGTAGTGAGAAGCTGTCGAGGCTGACGACCACGATGGCAAGGAACCGGTCGTCGTCCCTGTCGCGGGCGACGATGGTCGCGACGCGGTCGGCGAACGCGTCCCGCGTCAGCAGTCCGGTCAGCGGCTCCAGCTCTCCGTAGTGGACGTCGGTGTTGACGAGGCGAATCACAGTGCGGCAGACGAACACCACGAATCCGTTGATGAGCACGAAGACCGCGATCCCCGCGACGGCGATCGCGGGTTCGAAACCGCCGGGGCGAACCGCCAGCACGAGCAGGGTCGCCGACCCGACGAGCCACGTATAGGCCAACAAGCGGCCGTCGTGGAACAGTGCGGTGAACGCCGACACCACGATGAAGGTGCTGGCCCCCGTGAGGCCGAGTCCGGGATTTGCCTCGATGAGGCAGGCCATCGCGATGTTGACGCTACCAATCACCACGCACAACTGGGACTGCAAGCGGGTTGGCCAGCCGGATCTCAACCACAGCGACGCCATTGCGACGCAGCAGACCGATATCCCGACGGCGAGCCAACGTTCGAGTACGCCCGACGGGCCGAGATCACTGAGCATCAGGACCAGCGGAATCACGCTCAAGCCGAGCATGTTCACCGCGGTCAGCCGGCAGGTGGCGCGCTGAAGTCCTCTGGCCGCCAGATATGACGTGATCCAGTAGTAGTGGTCGTCGGACCGAAGCCAGCGCGTCGCCGCGGCACGCATCGTCAGCCCCGACCGGAAGGGTGGGGGGCGTTCCGTCCGCTGTCGGCAAACTCGCCGATCAGGCCAAAAAGCACGCCAGAACAATAGCCGAAATCGCCAGCTAATGGTTAATTCGTTTAACGAGGTCAACCACCTTGATCATCGGCCGGCGCGAAGGTGGCGGCGGCCCAGCTGGCGAGCAGCTTGAGCCCGTCTTCGGACGCGCTACCTGGTTCTGCGGTGTACACCAACAGCGTCAGCTCGGGATCGGCGGGAAGATTCATGGCCTCGTAGGTGAGGTCGAGCTTGCCAACGACGGGATGGTGCAGGTGCTTGATCTCCGTGCGGTGGAACGACGCGTCGGTTCCCGCCGTAGATCGGCATGCCCGCTTGATCGGGGGTGATCCTCGCTCGGCGCGAACCGAGGAAGTCCCGGATGTCCTGACGGTTGTCCACGGGATCAGGCTATGGCCCCTTCCGGTGAGCCAGGGAGGTTCTGCTGGTACCTGCATCACCGGTCACGCAATAGTCGTGTTGACTGGTTCGGTCAAGCGACGGCTGAGGGGATGCGAGGACAGATGCGAGCGACGGTCATGTACGGAGCCCACGACGTACGGATCGAGGACGTGCCCGACGCCACCTTGCGCGAGCCCACCGATGCGCTGGTGCGGATCACGCAGTCGTGTATCTGTGGCAGCGACCTCTGGCCGTACGGCTCGATGCCGCGGAGCGAGGAGGGGCGCCGGATGGGCCACGAGTTCATCGGGATCGTCGAGGACACCGGCTCCGAGGTCTCCGGACTCGAGAAGGGGGATCTCGTCGTTGCCCCGTTCCTGTGGTGTGACAACACCTGCGACCTCTGCACCGAAGGCCTGCAGAGCTCCTGCAGACACGGTGGCGGTTGGGGCTCGCCCAATGTCGATGGCGGGCAAGGAGAAGCAGTGCGTGTGCCGCAGGCGCTCGGCACGCTGGTGAAGTTGCCGGTCGAGCCGGACTCCGCTCTGATGCCGTCGCTGCTGACACTGTCGGACGTGTTCTGCACCGGCCACCACTGCGCCGTCACCGCAGGCGTCGGGCCACGCACCACTGTGACGGTCGTCGGTGACGGCGCTGTCGGTCTTTGTGCCGTGCTGGCAGCCAAACGGCTTGGCGCCGAGCGGATTCTGCTGATGGGACGTCATCAGGTGCGCACCGACCTCGGCCGAGAGTTCGGTGCCACCGACGTGATCGTCGAACGCGGCGACGAGGGGATCGAGCGGGTCCGTGAACTCACCGGCGGTGACGGCACCCACGCCGTGCTCGAGTGCGTCGGCACCACCCCGTCGTTGGAGATGGCGTTCGGCGTGGCCCGTGACGGTGGCTTCGTCAGCAGGGTAGGCGTCCCTCAGGACGACGACGTTCCGTTCAGTCGTAAGTACTTCATGCGCAACATCACTCTGACCGGGGGTGTCGCGCCGGCGCGCGCCTACATCGACGAGCTGATGCCGGACATCCTCGACGGTGTCGTCGAGCCAGGAAGGGTCTTCGACCGCACGATCGACATCGAAGAGATCCCCGACGGCTATCGGGCCATGGCGGATCGCGAGGCGCTCAAAGTCCTGATCCGCCCCTGAAGGTGGGGCTGCGGCGGCGACCATGCTCGTCACCTGGTGAGCGTGGTCATGTTGACGCCCTCGTCCATTGCGGGTTTGCCACCCGGTAGCGGGTTTTCCGCTGGTGTCGGCTGTCATCGCCGGTCCCGCCGAGATTGGACGTCGCGCGTGCGGCTGCCGATGCCAACATGGGCTTCGCGGAGCAAACACAACGCGCTCGAACAGGGCTTTTGTCGCTGTACGGGCCGCATCTCCAAACTGTGAATTCACCAAAAGACTGCGATCGGAGGTGCACACTAACCGCGTGATCGCCGCCTGACCTTGAACGGAGAGCCGTCGGGCAGGCGCAGGGGGAGGTTTGACGATGACCGTGCAGCAGCAACAGGTACTTGATTCCCTGTACGCACTCGACAACGTGCTGACGATCAAAATCGTTATGCCGCAGGATGATTGGGATGCGGTGCGCACTGAGCCGCCGAAGGGTGGCGTGTGTAATTTCGAGTGGACCGGGGGAGCCCGGTTCACGTGGGGTAAGGCCAGCTCGGTCGAGATCTCGGGCACGCACTTCCCGGCCCGTACCACCTTCACCAACGTGGGTGTGAAGAAGAAATCCTTCTGTGGCTCGCTCAACAGCGAAAAGCCTTGTCTTCATCTGGATTTCGGGAAGTTCAGTGACACGGTCACCGATGCCGAGAACCTGCTCGGATCGCGGTACCTCACGTTGAACAACTCCATCCAGGATCGGTCCTACATACGGCAACCGTTGGGCTACCGACTGCTCGGCATGGCCGGGCTGCCCCATTCGCGTTGCAACTTCGCGCGAGTGTCCGTCAACGGCACGCTCATCGGCCAGGGATTCGGTGGCGTCAACAGCCCAGGCATGTACGTCAACGCCGAACCGGCCATGAAGCGCTACATCGAGCGCAACTTCGGCAACATGAAGGGCAATCTGTACGAGATCGAGCACCACGACGACTTCGTCAGGGAACGCTTGGAATTCATCTCGGTGGAGGCGCTGTCCAAGTTCGAGAACAAGGCCGATCTGAAGTTCGCCGTCGATCACATCGCCGCGAATGGACTTGCCGGCGCCAACCAGATGTTGGATCTGGACCACTTCATCAAGCTCTACGCGATGGAGTTCTTCCTGAAACACTGGGACGGCTACGCCAACAACACGAACAACACCTACATCTACAACGACGTGGCGGCCGTCGAGGCGCCCGGGGTGACGGACGTCAAGTTCAAGATGATCCCCTGGGGCATCGACCAGACCCTGCAGCCCGACAGACCCTTCAAGCTGGCCAGGGATGGGTTGATCGCAAAGTTGGTACGCGACGACGCCACTCGCCGCAGGCAGTTGATCGACCAGATCGGCACGTTCCGCGAGACGGTATTCGGCCGCGAGGTCCAGCAGTCCGTGCTCAGGCCGATGATCGATCAGATGGAGGCGTTGCTCGTCGGCTTCGGCGTGCCAAATGTCACCGCGGAGATCGCGACGGTGCGACAACAACTGCGGCTGGCCGAATCGGCCGGATTCCTTTGTGCCGGACTGCCAGTCGGCGCCGCCGTTTACCTGCTCGACGGCGACACCAGTGAGTGCCTGCACGCGAGCAACACCGAGGGGGTTCCGCCGGGTACGCCCAGCCCGTTGAATTTCGAGGTCTATCACTTCCCGCTGCGGGACGACAACGACAAGACCGATCTCTGGTCCTTCGGTGACCTTGGCAGCGGCAAGTCGGTCACCAATCAGGCCTTCGGCCGGGTTCTGCACGCCAGTAGGCAGGTGACGGACCAGGGGCACAAGTATCTCTACACCTGTGGACCAGCCAACGTCGATCACGCCGAGGAGTTTTCGATCGATCCCGTCGACTCGCCGGATGCCTTCACGTTCACCGGCTACTTCAAGCTCGCGAGCGTGCGGACCCAGGAGCGCGCCACCTACGGTTTGGACATCACCCCCGGGGGCAGAGCAAGAGTCCACCAGGAACCCGACGGCTCCACGATCTACTTCTACTAGGCTCCCGACCGCCACTCTTCGCGGGCGCGCAATACCGCGTAGCCGCCCCCGTCATCGACGACCATGACCTTCTTCTTGTCGCCGGTCGAGAACGTCGCGATGCCTTCGGGTTTCATCGAGCGGTGGAATCTGACGTCGAGCAGTCTGACGCTTGCATCGTCGCCGTCCCAGGTGCAGAGCTGAAAGGGCTCGTCGCCTCGGCTGTCGGACCGTCCGAGCACGATCAGGAACCCGCCCACCCAATCGTCGAAGGACATGTCCCGGATCCCCTGTGTGACAATCGATTGCGGGACGTTGACACGCATGATCGACGTGGCTCCCAGTGACGACGTCGCCCACGGCGCCGCGCCGGCGTCGACGGGGACCTTGATGACGGAGATCTGCCCGGGAGTCGCGGGGCCCCGCTGGCCCAACAGGAGCACCTGCGCGCGCGGATCCCAGGCCAGGCCCTCGATGTTCAGGCCGCCCGCGTCGGGGTCCTTCTCGGCGGCCTCGGCGAGTGACGGCTCCTGCAGGAGCAGCCAGTCGCGGAACCCGTCCATCGCCTCGGCATGAAGATCGCCTGCGGGTCGATAGCGCACGCGCACCAACCCGTCGCTGACCTGTTGGTGTCCGGACCGACTGGTGCCCCCGACGCACAGTGAGGACGCTGTGATGAGGACGATTTCGCCATTCACGTCGATCCGGCACAGACCTTCGGGATCGCGCAGCCGTCCCTCGGCCAAGCCCGCCAACGGGCGCCGTCGAATCCGCTCGACGTCGTTGCCGTCGGCATCCAGCTCGAACTCGAAGAGGGCCGACGGGTCGTTGTTGTCGATGAAGATGAACCGCCGTCGAGCGACGCATGCGACGCCCGACGCGTTGAAGGGCCTCGAGCCGTTCTTCTCGGGAAACGGCGTCGACTTGACCCTGCGCGTGACGAGCCGGCTCGCGGCCTTCTTGACTGCGTCGAACGCGGCGGAGAACGTCGCCGTTGCCCAATTCGCCACGTCGACCTCCCGCCATATCAACTCAGAATATGGCCGACATGACACCGGGCGGCGCTCATCGCGCCATGCAGCGGTCGGGTGACTGGCCTAGCGTGGTGGGGTGACGGATAGACCTACGGATCGCGACTTCCTCGATCCGGCTGCATTCGAGCCCAAGATCGACGACCTCGCGGAGCTGCGGGCCCATCGCAAACGTCGTCTTGCGCTGAGCTACCGGGTTTTTGGTGCGTTGGGCTGGGGTTCCCTGGGTGATGGACACATCTCGGCGCGCGACCCCGAGCGGCCGGATTGCTTCTGGCTGGGACGTTACGGCGTGCCGTTTCGCTACATGACCACCGACGACCTGGTGCTAGTTCGCGCTGACGGCACCGTCGAAGGTGGCGGCCACATCAACATGGCCGCCTACTTCATCCACGCGCCGGTACACGAGGCACTTCCGGGCATCGTCTCGGCGGCACACTGTCACACGCCGTACGGGACGCCGTTCTCGGCGACGGTGACCAGGCTTGAACCGATCTCGCAAGAGGCGTGCGCGTTCTTCGGTGATCACGAGATCTTCGACGACGAGGAGGTCAGCATCGGCTCCGTCGACGGCGGAAAGCGCATCGCGGCGGCACTCGGGGATGCGCGCGGGGTCATCCTGCGCAACCACGGTCTGCTGACGGTTGGTTCCACCATCGACTCGGCGGTGGGCTACTTCCTGTTGATGGAACGCTGCGCCGAGGTTCAAGTGAAGGCGCGTGACGCCCGCCCGATCGGGGCCGAGTCAGCCCGGCGTGTCCACGACGAGTTCGACGAGGTCGCGGGGTGGCAGGTGTTTCAGTGGGCGCAGCGGACCTATGTTCCCGATGGTTCCGGCGCTGGTGCGACTTCGAAGGGCTAGCTGCGAAAGACGTTGAGAGCCATGGCCGTTGAGGCTATCCGGAATCGCGGCCCAACTTCTCCCGAATCGTGTCAGCTGCGAAGCGGGCGATCGACACCGGCCGGAATGCGCGGGCCGCGGCGGTCAGCGCAGCGCGGGTATCGGTGCTCAGCTCGATGTCGGCCGCCGCGACGTTGAACTCGAGTTGCTCGACGCTGGACGCGCCGGGAATGGCCACCACGCCCGGCAGACTGATCAACCAGGCCAACGCTACCTGCGCCGGTTTGGCGTCGACGTCGCGTGCGACGTCACGCAAGGTGTTCAGCAGCGGTTCGACGCGCCGCAGGTTTTCGGTGCCGAACAGCGGATTGGTCGCCCGGACTCCACCGGGCCGGTTGTCGACGCCGTACTTGCCGCCCAGCAGACCCTGCGCCAGCGGGCTGTAGGCGATCACGAGCCGGTTCTCTCGCTCGGCGAACGGCACCAGTTCGTCGAGCGGCTTGGGGTGGGCGAGCGAGAAGTGCACCTGGTTGCTGATGACCGGAGTGCCGAGCGCCGCGTCGGCCTTGCGCCACCGGTTGAGCGAATAGTTCGAGACGCCAACGGCGCCGATCACGCCGTCGTCGAGCAGGCTGCGCATCCCTGGCATGATCACCGAGTCCGGGACCACCGGGTTCGGCTGGTGGATCTGATAGAGGGGGATCCGGTCGAGCTGCAACCGGCGGGCGCTGGCGTGGGCACGCCGCTTGACCACCGGCGGGAACGGCGCGATGGGAAAGATCTTGCTCGCCACCACGACGTCGGCGCGCTCGTCGCCCAGCGCCTCGCCGAGGATGCGCTCGCTCTTGCCCATTCCGTACACCTCGGCCGTGTCGAACAGGGTGACGCCGAGTGCGCGGGCGCGGGCCACGATGTCGCGGGCCGCGCCTGCGGCGTACGCGGCGCCGTAGCCCCACTCCCTGGCGCCGAACTGCCACGTGCCGAGTCCGATCCGACTGACCTGGCCTAGCCCATCGGCTTCGAGATACCTCATGTGCCCACGGTACCGAGTCCGCCGCGGCTGGCGGCCAGCCCGTGAGCCATGGTCGCCGACTCAATGCGACTGCGGGGCTACCAGACCTGCCGACTCGGCGGTGTTGATCGCCCGGTCCCAACTCAGCTCGGCGATGACCACCACGCCGAGTGCCGCGGCGACGGCCACCAGCGACCCGGCCCAGTGCACCCAGGCCGGGCCGACCCGAAGGTCACTCAGCAGCACCAGCGACGACGCCGCCGCCAGCGCGAACATGGCAGCCAACGCGGCGCGGGGGTTGGCGAAAGCACTCATGGCACCAGGTTGCGCGGCTGAACTAATGGGCGCCCAAGCTGAGGCTATGAAGATCCTTTGAAAGGTCGAACCGCGGCGCTAGTCCTCCTTGCGGATCAACCGCATCAGCGCCTCGCGATCGGGCGCCAACAGCTCCTCGATGCGCTCCTGGTTCACGTCGGCGACGACGATCTCCCCAACGTCCTGGTGGACGTTGGAGAAGATGCCGTGAGACTTCATCTTCTCGGTCTGATAGACGTTGTCCTCCGTCGGCGTGACGTAGTACACCGCGTCGGCCTTGAACCGGTTGATCAGCCAGAGGTGAACCAGGGTCATCAGGCGCTTCTTGCGCAGCTGCTCCGCAAAGGTGTTCTGGTCGCGCACGGTCAGGATGCTGCGCCCGTTGCGGTCCTTGATGGGATCCACCAGCACGTTGGCGAGCTTCTCCTCGCCCTCACCGAAGATGCCCAGTTCGAGCACTTCGCCGCCCGCACGCAGCGGCCGGAACTCAATGCGGAGCTTCTCGCCGAGGTCGTAGTGTTCGCCCCACAACGCCAGCCACTCCTCGAGCAGCTTCTTCGGCACCTCGGTCTGCACCAGATGCTGATGCTGCGTCGAACCCTTGCCCATCGACTTGGTCGTCGCCGTGCGCCCCGACGAGGCAGCGAGCGCGGCATCGCTGCGCGGGCCACCGACCAGAGTCTGCGGGGTCCGGTAGGGCGACTCCACCAGGCGCATCTTGCGCTGCAGGCGCGCCAGCGCCAACATGCCGTCCTGGCGTAGCGCGGTGGCGAACTCCTCGGCGGCGACGCCGTCGATCTGGTGACCTCCGTAGGTCATGAAGTTGAAGACGAAGCCCATCTTGCCGATCTCCTCGGGGAAGGCCCGCATCTGATCGTCGGTCATGCCGGTGGTGTCCCAGTTGAACGAGGGCGACAGGTTGTAGGCCATCATCTTGTCCGGGTAGACGGCGCGGATCGCTCGCGCGAATTCCCTGGCGTCGTCAAGGTCGGCAGTCTTCGTCTCCATCCACAGGATGTCGGCGAACGGCACCGCCGCCAGCGACTTGGCGATCGCGTACGGGATACCCCCGCGGACCTGGTAATACCCCTCGGGAGTCTTCGCACGTTCGCAGTCCCACGGGACGTCGGCTCCCAACTCCCTGGCCTTCTCGCGGGCGGCGTACAGCGAAGCGCCCTTGGCGAACTCGCGCCAGTCATCCGCCTTCATGTCAAGGGGTTCACCCTCGCGCTCACGGAACGCCAGCAGTTCCGCCACGGCCTCGCCGTAGGTCTCCAGGCCGGCGTCCAGCTGCCAGGCGTCGACGAACTTGGACTCGACGCGATCGAAGAGGTCGTCGATCGATTGGCTCTTGTCGTCCTTCCAAGAGGTCGCCGCCTCGGCCACGGCCGTCGCGATGCCCTGACGCTCCAGCCAGGCATCCGCGGTGGCGTACTCGCCATCGGGGATGGCATAGAGCAGATGGCCCCGAATCTCGGTGACACCCAGTTGGTAGAGGCTGCGCATCATGGCCAGATAACACGCCTTGTACGGCGGCACCTTGAGGTTGGTCACGCCGAGGAGGAACGGTTGATCCCGCTCATCGGCGCGGCTGTCGATCAAGTTGGCCGCCTCGGCATCCGTCCGCGCCACGATGATGCCGGGCACCCGCATGATGTCGAGCTGGAAGCGCGCGGTGTTGAGGCGTTTGATCTGCTCGTCCGACGGCACCAGGACCTTGCCGCCCTGATGGCCGCACTTCTTGGTGCCGGGCCGTTGATCCTCGATGTGGTAGCCGGGCACGCCCGCCTCGACGAAACGGCGGATCAGGTTGCGCACGTGCGGGTCTCCGCCGTGGCCGGTGTCGGCGTCGGCGATGATGAACGGCCGGTAGTCGATCGCCGGGGTGGCGGCGCGTTGCGCGTCGGTCATCTTCAAGCGCAGGTACTGCTGATTGCGGTCGGCGGTCAGCAGCGCGCGCACCAACCCGGCGGCCTCGTCCGGCACCTGGCTCAGCGGATAGCTCGCCAGGTCCGGGCCGGGATCCTCGCTGATGGAGCCCTTGGCGGAGGTCGCCCAGCCACCGAGATAGATGCCCTCGATGCCCATCCGCTTGATCGTCACGGCCTGACCCGGCGAGTAGGGGCCGAACGTGGTGATGCTCTTCTGCTGGGACGCGAGTTCGCGCAGGCGGGCGTAGAACGCTCCCGCGGCCTCCCGCGCCACCGGGTAGTCGGTGGGGATCGTGCCGCGCTGCTCGGCGACCTGGCGCGCGGTGTACAGACGGACGATCCCCTCGAAGCGTGGACTGTCGAAGTACGCCTGCGTCGCGGCTACGTCTTTCTTGAAGTCCTTCTCGAAGGAATCCTCTGACGGTGTGCTGGCCTGGACGTCCGGTTCGGTCATCGTCATGCGTTCATGCTCCTCTTTGAGCCCGTTTCCTCTGATGCTGCGAGTGTATGGCGCTGCTCGCGTGTGAAGCTTCGAATCGACATCTCGCCGTCCAAACCGGCCCCCCTCGGTAGCTGGCGGTTATCGGAATGATGCGGGTATCCCAGGCGTCTCACCCGGTCCTCACAGGTCCGTCCACGGTCCGGCTGCCTAACTGGCAGTGTGACAACGACATTGGAATTTCCCGTTCCGGCAAGCGACGAAACGGCTGAATCGAGGCCATCGCGCCGGATCACCCGTCAGACCTGGGACCGCATCGGGTTCGGTGTCCTCCTGCTCGCCACGTTGGTGACGTACCTGTGGAACATCACCGTCAACGGGATGGGCAACGAGTTCTACGCGGCGGCCGCGCAAGCGGGCTCGAAGAACTGGGAGGCGTTGCTGTTCGGCTCGCTCGACACTCAGAACTTCATCACCGTGGACAAGCCGCCCGTATCGCAGTGGGTGATGGGCCTGTCCGGGCAACTCTTCGGGTTCAGCAGTGCCAGCATGCTGATCCCGGAGGCTCTGATGGCGGTCGCGACCGTCGCGCTGCTGTACGCCGCCGTCCGCCGGATCAGCGGGCCCAACGCCGCACTGCTCGCTGGGGCGGCCTTGGCGTTGACTCCGGTTGCTGCGCTGATGTTCCGGTACAACAACCCCGACGCGGTCATGGTCCTGCTGATGATGGCGGCCGTGTACTGCGGGGTGCGGTCTCTGGAGCACGCCAGCGCCAGGTGGATCGCGCTGGCCGGCGTGGCGCTCGGGTTCGCGTTCCTGGCCAAGATGCTCGAAGGCATCATGGTCATGCCCGCGATCGGGCTGGTGTATCTGGTCGCCGCGCCGACGTCGGTCCGCAAGAGGCTGCTGCACCTCCTCGGATCGTTGGTCGCCTTCGGGGTCTCCGCCGGCTGGTTCGTTCTACTGACCCTGCTCTGGCCTGCGTCGTCGCGGCCCTACATCGCCGGCTCGACCGACAACAACTTCATGAACCTGGTCCTGGGTTACAACGGCTTCGCGCGCGTTCTGGGCAAGGGCAAGAACAACTTCCAGCCCAACCCCGTGATCGGTGCGACGGCGGGCACGCCATTCGAGGTCAATCACGGTCACCACGGCGGGTTCGGTGGCTCCGGTGGCAACTCGCAAGGTCTGACCCGGCTCTTCACCGGCGAGTTCGGCTTCGAGATCGGCTGGCTGCTGCCCGCGGCGCTGATCGCACTTGCGCTGGTCTTGGTCTCGCGAGGCCGTGCACCGCGCACCGATCTGGTCCGCGCGGGCGCCATCGTGTTCGGCGTCTGGATGCTGGTCGACGGACTGGTGCTCAGCTACATGAAGACCATGGTCCACCCGTATTACTGCCTGTCGTTCGTGCCCGCCGTGTGCGGCATGCTGGCGATCGGGGTGCACGAGATGTGGGGCAGGCGTGCTTCTTGGTTCGGTCGCGGCGGCTTGATCGCGATGATTCTCGGTACCGGGGTGTGGAGCTGGTGGATCCTGGGCCGCAACGCCGATTGGTTCCCCGCGCTGCGCTGGGGCATCCTCGCCGTCACGGTGATCGCGAGCGCAGGGCTGGTGCTCTCGACCAGGCCGAATGGGCGTGAGCGGTTCGCGGTGGCGGCGCTACTGGTCGGGCTGGTCGGCGGGGTGCTTGGCGCCGCCGCCTATTCGGTCGCGACGCTCGGCCAGTCCCACAACGGCGGCATGGCCATGGTCGGACCCGCCAAGGACGACGGGCATCACGGCGGCTGGGGGCAGGACGCCGACAACGCGCAGTTGGAGGCGATGCTCCGGGGGACGCACGCTGACTTCTCGGCGGCGATCAACCGCTCGAATGCCGCGGCAGGGCTCGAGCTGACCACCGACACCGCGGTGATGGCCATCGGCGGGTTCGGTGGCAGCGACCCGGTGCCGACCCTCGGCGAATTCCAGCAGGATGTGGCCAACCATCGGATCGGCTATTACATCGCCCCGTCGAGCGACCAGCGGCCAGGCGGATTCGGCGGCCGGTCGGCACACACCGACATCACCAAGTGGGTGGCCGCGAACTTCACGCCGATGACCGTCGGGTCCGACACGGTCTACGACCTCACGGCTCCGGCGAAGTGAGGGTGTGACGCCGTTGCCTTTTGAGTAGCCCTGCGGGGTTGTCTCAGTAGTATGCCTCGCATGCCATTAGCCGCCGGGGAGACGTTCGCCGGATACGCCATCGTTCGGCAGCTGGGTTCCGGTGCCATGGGCGAGGTCTATCTGGCCGAGCACCCGCGGTTGCCGCGCCGCGACGCATTGAAGGTGATGGCGCCGAAGGTGTCGTCCGATGCCGAGTATCGCGAGCGGTTCAATCGCGAGGCGCAGAACGTCGCCACGTTGTGGCATCCGAACATCGTCGCCATTCACGACCGCGGCGAGGACGAGGGCAGGCTGTGGATCGCGATGGACTACGTCGAGGGCACCGACGCCGGCCAACTCCTGCTGGAGAAGGACTATCGCCGCGGAATGCCGCCCGCCGACGTGGTGCGAATCATCGGCGCGGTTGCCGACGCGTTGGACTACGCCCACCAACGTCAACTTCTGCACCGCGACGTCAAGCCCGCCAACATCCTGTTGGCCAACATGGACTCCGACCGGTGGCGGGCACTGCTGTCGGATTTCGGCATCGCGCGACGGGTGGACGACTCCAGCGGGCTGACCGAGACCAACATGGCGGTCGGCACCGTCGCCTACGCCGCCCCCGAACAGCTGATGGGTTTGACGCTCGACGGTCGGGCCGACCAATACTCCTTGGCGGCAACGGCATTCGAATTGCTGACCGGATCGCACCTGTATCTGGACCGCAATCCCGCCGTCGTGATCAGCCGGCACGTGAGCGCGCCGCCGCCGGCGATCGCGGACCGCAAGCCCGAACTCTCCGATCTGGGACCAGTGCTGTCCAAGGCGCTCGCCAAGCAGCCAGGTGACCGCTACGACAGCTGTACCGACTTCGCGAACGCGCTTGCTCGCCATCTCGACGGACACGTCTCCGACGTCGGCGACACCATGCTGGCCACGCCGGTCTCGGCTACGGGTTCTGGGGCAGGAGGCAAGAAGGGCCGGATGTGGTGGCTCGGCGTCGCGTCCGCGATTCTGGTCGCACTGCTGCTCGTCGGCGGCGTGGTCGCGGGCATCCTCGTCGCGCGTCACCAGAGCGAGGTCGTGGCTCAACCGCCGCCGTCGGCGCCCTCGGTGCCGGTGGTCATCGTCGGCGCGGACTGCGAAGTGCTCGGTGCGGCAGGCGTCACCGACACCGGTGCGAAGGCCTACTGTGCGCGCCTGCCACCGGCGAACAACGTGATGTGGTCGCTGGTTTCGGGTGTGGTGCCGTCACCGACGGTCACGCCAGGGCCCAACGATCAGGTGTACCCCGCGGGTATCGAGGAGCAGGTCCGCGTCTGCGTCCAGCAGACCGGCGAGTCACGCGTCCAGTGCCGCGAGGACATTCGACGCGGAAATCTCTACGGGCCAGCCTGAGTCGGGAACGAGTAGCGGTCGCGCAGCCGCGTCAGCGTCGCCTCGATCCCCTTGGCATTGCTCTTCACGAAACCGGTTCGCCGGTAGTACTTCAGCGCGTCCTTCACCGGCCCGCTGTCGGAGAAGTCGAACGTCTCGGTGACCTTCGTGCTGGTAGGCGTCAGCGCGGTGAACTCCCACCGCCAGTGGTGCCCGACGGGGTGTCGCCACTCGATCAGTTCGTTCGGCTTGATCGCCGTGACGACGCTGGTGACGCGGTAGGGCACGCCGAACATCTTCATCTTGGTGCTGAACCGAGCGCCCGCAACGAGTTTCGAGGGTGCCACGTGATTGCGGCCGACGGTGCCCGAACCGTCCAGTTCGTGGTGGCGGCGCGGGTCCGCGGCGATCGAAAAAAGTTCGGCGGCAGGGGCATTCACCTCGACCGACCGGCTCACCCGGTGAGGCCCCGCTTGGACGATGGAGACGGTCACGAACTCGCTCCCTGCGACGTGGTGGACACCATGGCCGCACTGCGGTCCCAGAGTTCGCGAGCCAAGTCCGCGTCGTAGGCCTGTTTGTTGGCCTTGGCGATCGAGTGGCCGGAGTAGTACTCACCGGACATCCAGTCTGGCCCTGGTGTGGCTGAGGCCAGCCAGACCAACAGGTCGGACCCCTTCTCGGAGCCGATCAGCGCCAGGTGTCTGAGTGGTGTCCCGTATACGATGCGGAACATCCGCACATTGGACTCGCCCCCGAAATTGGACGCCACGTTGCCGGGATGGAATGCGGCCGTGGAGACTCCGGCCGAGTGGTACCGACGGTGGAGCTCCTTGGTGAACAGGATGTTCTCCAGTTTGGCAGTGCCGTAAGCCTTCTGCGAGCGGTAGCCGCGCTCGGCCTCCAGGTCGTCGAGGTCGACGTGGCCGAACAGCTTGTTGCCAAGACTCGAGGTGTTCAACACGGTGGCCCTGCATTCGACGAGCCGATTCAACAGCAGTGTCGTCAGCAGGAATGGGGCCAGGTAGTTGACCTGAAACGTCTTCTCGTGACCGTCGGCGGTGAGCTGACGGTCACCCATGATGCCGCCGGCGTTGTTCGCGAGCACGTCGATGCACGGGTAGCGCTGGAGCAACTGCTCGGCCAACTCTCGGACCTGAGCGAGATCGGCGAAGTCCGCCACGAAGTAGTCAGCGCCGATGTCGGTCGCCACCGCCTGCGTCTTCTGCGGTGAGCGCCCGACCACCACGACGCTCTCGCCGCTTCTGCTGAGCCTCTTGGCGGCGGCGGCGCCGATGCCGTCGCTGGCGCCGGTGATGACAATGGTTCGACCCGTCACTGCACGTCCTTCGGTTCGATCGATTCGACGGGGATTCCCGCCATCACGACGTCGCAAACGATCGGGACGCCGGGCCGGTAGGCGAGGTGGACGTACGACGGTGCTTCGAGGCGGATGAAGTCGGCGCGGCGGCCGATCGCGAGAATTCCGACGTCATCGCGCCGCAGTGCGGCCGCGCCACCGGCAGTGGCCGACCAGATCGCCTCCGCCGGAGTGAAACCCATGTCGCGCACGGCCACGGCGATACAGAACCCCATGCTCGTCGTGAAGGAACTGCCCGGGTTGCAATCGGTGGCGATCGCCACGGTCACCCCCGCGTCGATGAAGCGTCGCGCATCGGGCCACATTGCCCGGGTGGAGAATTCGGCACCGGGCAGCAGGGTCGCGACGGTGGTGCCCGTGGCGGCCGCCAAGGCCTCGACGTCGGCGTCGGTGGCGTATGTGCAGTGGTCGACGGACGCGGCGCCGAGCTCCACCCCGAGTTGAACGCCGCCGCCGGGCCCGAGCTGCGACGCGTGCAGCCGCGGCACCAGGCCTGCCGTGATGCCCGACTCGAGGATGAACCGCGACTCGTCGACGTCGAAGGCGCCGCGTTCGCAGAAGACGTCGATCCAGCGGGCATGCGGTCGGCACGCGGCGAGCATCTCGTCCGCGACCAGCCGGATGTAGTCTTCCCGCGCGCCGCGATACTCAGGCGGCACCACGTGTGCGCCGAGAAACGTTGTCTCGGAGGTGAACCTGCGGCCGACCTCCAATGATCGCGTCTCGTTGCCGACGTCAAGGCCGTAACCGCTCTTGGTCTCGAACGTGGTGACACCGCCTGCGACCAGTTCACCGGCCAGCCTTCCGAGATTGTCGGCAAGTGCGGTGTCGGTGGCGTTCCTGGTCGCCGCGACGGTGGTGGCGATGCCGCCACCGTCATATGGCCGGCCGCTCATCCGTGCGGCGAACTCCGCGGACCGGTCGCCCGCGAACACCAGATGGGCATGGCTGTCGACGAAACCCGGCAGCACGCTGCACCCGCCGAAGTCGACCCGACGGTCGGCGGCGGGCGCGTCGGCACGCGGGCCGACCCATGCGACCAACCCGTCGTCCACGACGAGCGCTGCATTCATGACGATGCCCAGTGGGGACCCGTCGCCGAGGGCCGGGTCGTTCGTGACGAGCTCGCCGATGTTCTCGTACAGGACGCTCATGGTGTCCCCAGGACTGCGGAAATCGACTTGGCCAGTTGACGTCCCGCGTCGGCCACCAGGTGATGGCGCCGCTCGCTGACCACGACGCGCCCGTCGACCACGACGTCGGTGACGTCGGCCGCCGTGGCGGCGAAGACGGCGTTCTCGACGGTCGGACCACCACCGGCCGTCCGGACCGAGCTCAGGTCGACGGCGACCAGATCGGCGCGCGCGCCGACGCACAACTCACCGGCCCGAGCCCAGCCCAGCGCCGAGTGGCCATCGCGGGTGGCGGCTTCCAACAGCCGGGACGCAGGCATGACACCGCGTTCCCGGCGGATGAGCCGCTCGTCGAGTTCGACCGCACGCGCCTCCTCGAACAGGTCGATCACGGCATGGCTGTCGGAGCCGAGGCTGAACGGTCCCGGGCCCGCGATCAGTTCGGGTGCGGGCCCGACGCCGTCACCAAGGTCGCGTTCGGTGGTGGGGCAGAAGCAGACCCCGGTGCCGGTGTCCCGAAGGTCGGCGATGTCGGTGGCGGTGAGGTGGGTGGCGTGTACCGCGGTGGTGCGATCGCCGAGCACGCCGTGGTCGCGCATGAGGGCAGTCGGCGTGCACCCGTGAACGGCGAGACACTGTTCCACCTCGGCGGTCTGCTCCGAGGAGTGGACGTGCAGCGGCGCGGCCGCCGCGGCCGCCCACGCCACGACCTGCGACATGTCGTCGACGGGTACCGCACGCACGGAATGTATTGCCGCGCCGACCAGGACGTGGTCGTCCTTGGACGTCCCGCTCCGCAGTTGTTCGACACGCTGCGCCCAGCGTGACCCGTCGCCGTCGCCGAACCGCTGCTGAGGTCGGTCGGCAAGCGGGGAACCGTCAACGTTGGAACTCAGATAGCACGTGTCCAGCAACGTGATTCGGATCCCCGCGTCCGCGGCGCCGGCGATCAGGGCGTGGCCCATTTCGTTGGGGTCGGCGTAGGGCGTACCCCCGGGGTCGTGGTGGAGATAGTGGAATTCGCCGACGGCCGTGATTCCGGCCAGTGCCATTTCGGCGTACACCGCACGGGCGAGATCGCGGTACAGGTCGGGGGTCAGTCGGCCCGCCGCCTGGTACATCAACCGGCGCCACGTCCAGAACGAGCCGCGATCCCGCTGGGTGTGGGACCGCAGGACGCGGTGGAAGGCATGCGAATGGGCGTTCGCGAGCCCGGGCAGGACGAGGCCCGTCAAGCGTCGGCCATGGGCCGGTGGGCTGTTCGGCTCGACTTCCTCGATGACCCCGTCGACGACGGTGAGCAGGACTCCCTCGGCGACGCGGTCCCCGCCGAGCCAGGCATGTTCACACCACCACAGGGACGGGTCAGCACTCATCCGGTGACCCAATCGACCATCACCTCGGCGAGCGCCTCGGCGCCGCGGCGGCAGTCGCTGATCTCGGCGTACTCGTCAGGGGAATGGGAGATACCCGTTGGGTTGCGCACGAACAGCATCGCGGTGGGCACGGTGGTCGACAGGATGCCCGCGTCGTGGCCTGCCTGCGTCGGAAGGATGGGAACGTCACCGAGGGCGGCCAAGGCGCGAACTATCCGCTGGCGCGGCGAGTCGGGGAACAGCACTGCGGGGGAGATCGATTCGACCTCGACGGCCAGATTCGTCCGGTCGTCGACGGCGCAGGCATTCGCGTCCGCGGTGATCGCGGCGACCAGCTCCGAGAGCGTGGTCTCATCGGCCGCGCGGGCGTCGAGCCATGCCTGCACCCGGGACGGGACGGCGTTCGAACCGTTGGGCGTGACACGCACCTTGCCGAAGGTCGCGACGGCCCGATGCGACGTGGCTTGCGCGCGTGCGGCGTGCACGGCGGAGGCGAACGTCAGCATCGGATCACGCCGGTCGACGAGGCGCGTGGTGCCCGCGTGGTTGGCCTCCCCGCCAAAGGTGAACTGCCAGCGGCCGTGTGGCCAGATCGACGACGCGACGGCGATCGGCTTGTCAGCCAGGTCGAGGGCGCGACCCTGCTCGACGTGCAATTCGACGTATACGCCCACCCGGTCGGCGAGGTGGTCGTCGGCGCCGAGATGCGCCGGGTTGCGGCCGGCCGCCACCAGGGCGTCGGCCAGCGTGGTGCCGTCGCCGTCGCGCAGGTTCAGAGCTCGTGCGGGCGCCAGTGCACCGGTCGAGAGCTGAGACCCGATGCATGCGACGCCGAAGCGGGCGCCCTCCTCGTCGACGAACGCCACCACGGCCACCGGAATCTCGGGATCGACGCCGCGCGCCACCAGCAGGTCGATCGCGGCGAAAGCCGAAACGATGCCGAGCGGACCGTCGAACGCGCCGCCGTCGGGCACCGAGTCGAGATGCGAGCCGGTGACGAACGCACCTTTCGGATCACCGATCCAGCCCGCGGGCATCCACCATGCCCAAACGTTGCCGTTGCGGTCCTCCTCGACCGTCATCCCGCGACGCTGCGCCTCGCCGGTGAACCAGTCACGCAACGTGAGATCGGCTGTGGTCCAAGCGAATCGACGATATCCGCCGGTGGCGGGATCACGGCCGACGTCGAGGATGGACTCCCACAGCGAGTCGAAGGTGGTCACGGCCGATCCTGCATCGGGATTCTGACGCCGCGTTCGGCGGCCACCTGCGTGGCGTGCTCGTAGCCGGCGTCGACGTGCCGGATGACGCCCATGCCGGGGTCGTTGGTGAGGACGCGTTCGAGTTTCTCTGCCGCCAAGGCGGATCCGTCTGCGACGCACACCTGCCCGGCGTGGATCGAGCGGCCCATCCCGACGCCGCCGCCGTGGTGAATCGACACCCACGACGCTCCCGATGCCGTGTTGACCAGCGCGTTGAGCAGCGGCCAGTCGGCGATGGCATCCGAGCCGTCGGCCATCGCCTCGGTCTCGCGGTATGGCGAGGCCACCGAGCCGGAATCCAGGTGGTCACGACCGATGACGATCGGCGCCGACAACTCGCCGGAGGCCACCATCTCGTTGAAACGCAGTCCAGCCCTGTGCCGTTCGCCATATCCGAGCCAGCAGATCCTGGCGGGCAGGCCCTGATAGGCCACGCGTTCCTCGGCCATCGTGATCCAGCGGCGCAGGTGATCGTTGTCTCCGAACAGGTCGAGGATGGCGCGATCGGTGGCCTCGATGTCCTTGACGTCACCCGACAGCGCCACCCAACGGAACGGGCCCAGGCCCTCCTCGAACTGCGGACGGATGTAGGCGGGGACGAATCCCGGGAAGTCGAACGCCCGGTCGTAGCCGGCCTTGCGCGCCTCGTCCCTTATCGAGTTGCCGTAGTCGAAGACCTCGGCCCCCTTGTCCTTGAAGCCGACCATCGCGGCGACCTGTTTGGCCATCGACGCCTCGGCCTGCTCGGTGAAGTAGCCCGGATCCTTGTCGGCCATCTTCTTCATGTCCTCGAACGCGATCCCAATTGGCAGATAGGCCAGTGGGTCGTGCGCGGAGGTCTGGTCGGTGACGATGTCGATGGGAGCGTCGCGTTCGAGCAGTTCGGGAAAGACCTCGGCCGCGTTGCCCAGCAGCCCGATCGACAACGCGCGCTTGTCGTCGCGTGCCTCGATTGCCATCCGCAACGCCTCGTCGATCGATTCGGCCTTGGTGTCGAGGTAGCGCTGATCGATGCGGCGGTCGATCCGGGTCGGGTCGCAGTCCACGCAGATCGCGACGCCGTCGTTCATGGTGACGGCCAGCGGCTGGGCACCACCCATGCCACCGACGCCCCCGGTGAGCGTGATGGTGCCCGCCAAGGTGCCACCGCTGTGCTGATGGCGACCGGAGGCCGCGAGCTTCTTGGCGACGGCCCCGAACGTCTCGTAGGTGCCCTGCAGGATGCCCTGGGTGCCGATGTAGATCCACGAGCCGGCCGTCATCTGGCCGTACATCATCAATCCGGCCGCCTCGAGCGCGCGGAAGTGCTCCCAATTCGCCCAGTCCCCAACCAGATTGGAGTTCGCGATGAGAACTCGCGGCGCCCACTCGTGGGTGCGGAAGACGCCTACCGGCTTCCCGGACTGCACCAGCATGGTCTCGTCGTTCTCGAGGCTCCGCAGCGTCGCCACGATCGCGTCGAACGCCTCCCAACTTCGGGCGGCGCGACCGGTCCCGCCGTAGACCACCAGGTCCTCGGGATGTTCGGCGACCTCGGGGTCGAGGTTGTTCATCAGCATCCGCAGCGCGGCTTCCTGCTGCCAGCCCTTGCAGGTGAGGTCGGTGCCCCTGGCTGCGCGGACGGTGCGGGGTTGAGATCGGTTGGCTGTCATGCTGTTCCCCTCCTCGGGCGGATCACGGTCTCAGGGCAGCGGTCCGACGACAGCCTCGGCGGCGCGAACCAGGGCGCCGGAGCGGGCCATCCCGACGACGGCCGCGATCTCGGGCGCCAGGAAGCGATCGGGGCCCGGTCCCTCGACGCGTTCGCGCAACGCGCCGATCACCGCGCCGGTGGCAGGGGAGGGCGTCAAGGGGCGACGCATGTCCAAACCGCGTGCGGCGGTGAGCACCTCGATCGCCAGCACGGTCGTGAGCCCGTCGACCGCCCGGCGCAACTTGCGCGCCGCCGACCACCCCATGGAGACGTGATCCTCCTGCATGGCCGACGACGGAATGGAGTCGGCACTGGCCGGATTGGCGAGACGCTTGAGCTCGGAGACGATGCCGGCCTGCGTGTACTGGGCGATCATGTGACCGCTGTCGACACCGGGATCGTGAGCGAGGAACGGGTTGAGACCGTGGCTTCGGTTGACGTCGAGGAACCGGTCGGTGCGTCGTTCGCTGATGCTGGCCACGTCGGCCACCACGATCGCCAGGAAGTCGAGCACGTACGCGACGGGTGCGCCGTGGAAGTTGCCGTTGGACTCGACGCGGCCGTCGACGGTCACCACGGGGTTGTCGATCACGCTGGCCAATTCCCGTTCGGCGACGGTGCGCGCATGTGCTGCCGTATCGCGTGCCGCCCCGGCCACCTGCGGCGCGCAGCGCAGCGAGTAGGCGTCCTGGACGCGCGTGCAGTCGGGTGTCTGGTGGCTGGCGACGATCGCGGAGCCGGCGAGCATCCGGGTCATGTTGGCCGCGGCGACGGCTTGGCCGGGATGCGGGCGCAGGCGCTGAAGGTCGGCGGCGAACACGCGATCGGTGCCCAGTTGCCCCTCGACGCTCATGGCGGCGGCGACGTCGGCGAGGCGCAACAGGTCGTCGAGGTCGGCCAGCGCGAGGATCAACTGGCCGAGCATTCAGTCGGTCCCGTTGATCAGTGCCAGGCCCTCCTTCTCGGCCAGTGTGACGGGACTCAGACCGTGTTCGGCGAGGGCGTGCGCGGAGGGTTTGACGTCACCGGTGCGCGTACGGACGTACCCCTCACCCATCACCGAGAGCGCGACGTGGGCCAACGGCGCCAGGTCACCGGAGCAGCCCAGGCTGCCGTACTCGTGCACCACCGGCGTCAGGCCGGTGCAGATCAGGTCCGCGTAGGCCTGTGCGGTGTCGCGGCGGACGCCGGTGCGCCCACTGGCCAGCGTCGACAACCGCAGCAGCATCATCGCGCGGATGACTTCGCGTTCGACCTCGGGGCCCGAACCCGCGGCGTGCGAGCGAATCAGGCTGCGTTGCAGCTGGGCCCGGCTCTCCTTCGGGATGTGCCGCGTCGCCAACGCGCCGAATCCGGTTGAGACGCCGTACACCGGGGTCGGGTCGTTGGCGAGCGCCTCGATCCTGTCGCGGCTGGCGTGGATGGCTGCAGTGGCTTCGTCCGAGAGCACCACCTTGGCATCCTCGCGGGCGACTGCAATCACGTCGCCGAAGCTGACCGGTCCGATCCCGACGGTCACGGTCATGGGTGGCGGTTCTCCTTCGGGCAGGCCTAGTACTCCGAGCCAACCGTAGTCTCGACCGACGATTAGGCGGACGAGATCGGCCAGCCGATCTCGGTCTGCCAGGCTCCCTCGTCGGGGGTGTCCCGCGGCCCGACGAGATAGGTCTCGTGCACCGGTCCCGCGATGGTCAGCGCGTGTTGATCCACCCACATCCCCAAGGCGCCATAGGTGACGTCGATGTCGGTGTGCGCGCCGCGGTGAATGGTGACGGCCAGCTCGGTCGGCGCGATGACGAGGGGTTCGACCCGGCCCGATCGCGGTGGCTGCGCGACGGGCACATACACCACCAGGCGGCCACGCTCGTCGGTGAACAGTTCGTTGTCGTAGAGGCCGCCGGGAGGGCCGGTGGCGACCTGGCCGGCCTCCGCGAGCGTGGCATCCAACTCGTCCATCGCCCCGCCGTACCAGGTCAGCACGTCCGGCCTGGCGACGATTTCGCTGATCGCGGCCGCGACGGTTTCGACCGTGGTGCGTCGCATCACGTCGATGGTCTCGGCGGGATCCAGCAGACGGTGCAGCGCGGCGACGGCGTTGCGGGTGTGCTCGAGCTGGGCTTCGAGGCGTTCGAGGTGGCGACCGATGAGCTGGCCACGCGCTTCGGGGTTTCCGGTCGCAAGGAGGTCGGCGATCTCGCGGACGGGCATGCCGAGGTCGCGGAATCGGCGGATGGTCTGGGCAACGGGGATCTGGCCGGCCTCGTAGTACCGGTAGCTGCTGAACGGGTCAACCTCGGCGGGCTGCAGCAGGCCCGCTTCGTGATACCGGCGCAGCGTCTTGACCGACAGATGGGTCATCCGGGAGAAGTCGCCGATGCTCAAACGTCCCTGCATTCCTCGAGTCTGCGGTCTCCCGCCGCAGGAGAGTCCATCGGGTGACCGACAATTGACTCTCCCCCGACGGGAGCGTCCACGGTGGGACCATGACTACGACCACTGAACTCGTCGACCGTTATTTCGCCCTGGCGCCACAGGCCGACACCGGGCCCTACTTCGCGCAGTTCGCCGAGGACGCGACCGCAGAGGACGAGGGAGTCAGCTACCACGGCATCGAGGCAATCCGGGCGTGGCGCACCTCCGTGCCGCCGGTCTCCTACGAGGTGCTCGACGTGCAGAAGATCGGCGACGAGCAGGTGGCCCGTGCCGAGATCTCCGGTGACTTCCCCGGCAGCCCCGTCGTCCTGAGGTTCCACTTCACCTTCACCGACGACGGCCTCGTCGAGTCGCTGGCCATCAGATCCTGACTGCCGCCCGCGAGTGAGCCGTGAGGAGCAGGTTGTCGTAGCAGCCGCGGGCGACGGGCTTCTGCTGCGACGCCTTGGTGAAGTCCTCGGCGATCTGCTCGGCGACGAGGCGGAGCTTGACGTTGTAGTGCTGAGACTGCCAGCGCAACAGCTGGAAGGCCACGTCCGCGTCGACGGCGTAGACGACCATCAGCATTCCCTTGGCCTGTTCGATGACGGCGCGGTTCTCGGTGATCTCGGCGACCGCCGCGGTGATCCGCGCTTCCTGCGTGTTCCCCATCGGCGTGATGTCCACGTAGAACCCATGGGTGCCAACGACGCACCCGGACTGGTCGACCAGGGTGTCGGCCACGACCAGAACCTGGTGGATGTCGCCGCGGGTGTCGACGATGCGGTGGTTGGTGCTGAAGGGGCGAAGGTGGCGACGGACGTCGTCCAGCGTGGCCGCGACCTGGTGATAGTCGTCCGGATGTTGGTGCGACAGCACCAACTCGGTGGTGGGGGTGACGGTGCCTGGCTGGTAGCCGTGCATGGTCTGCACCTGCGGAGACCACTCCCAGCGGTCGTCTTCGAAGAAGTACCGAAACCACCCAAGGCGCTGTGAGGTGCCCTCAGCGCGGCCGGGGTTGCGGTTTCCGCCGCGGGCGTGGCCATCGGCCACGCCGCGTCCGTCGAGTTCTGCTGTCATCCCCGCTCCTTGACGACGAATAGTTCTTGCCTGCCGCAGTCAAAGCGGTGACCGGCCACGGGGGTGATCACCGCGGCGGTTCTTGGGGCAAGGCTTTTTTCTACCTCGGGGTATCAATTAGTTCAAGTTGGTGAAATAGTTCGCTGGTGATTCGTCATCAACTCGTCACACCATTTCGACCGGGCGACCGTCAAAGTCATTGCGTTGCAGCAGGATCTGTCATGTCTGCGGTCTGGCATCGTGAGCAGACGCCCCAGAAGGTGACTTCGGCTTCTCGGACCTGAAACCCCGCACCGCCGCTGGGGGCCAGGCACGGCGCGTGGCCGATGACGCAGTCCACGTCCTGCACCGTTCCACACGATTCGCAGACCAGGTGATGGTGGTTGTCACCGATTCGACGTTCGTAGAGAGCCGCCGACCCCGCGGGCTCGAATCGGCGGATCAGACCGGCCCGCGACAGGTCGTTCAGCACCACGTATACCGCCTGCGGCGACGTGCCTGGAAGGTCTCCGGAGATCAGATCGAACACCGTCTCCGCGGTCGAGTGCGGCGAGGCCTCCAGTGCCCGAAGGACGGCCACCCGACCCGAGGTCGCGCGTAGCGCCGCGCCACGCAGTTCCCGCTTGTAGCGACTGATCGCATCCTCGGTGTTCATGTCGCGAGCTTAGCATTACCTAAGCACTATAGATAGTAGGTCACTATATTGACTTACTCAAAACAAGGTGTACCGTCGACGTTGTCGATCGGGTAGGCCCCGAGATCTAGGAGGAATGATGACAATCACCAAACGCGAAGTCCTCGCAGGCGAGTTCGTTGCCACGCCGGCGCTCGCCGCCGATCTGCAGGCAGTCCTGGTCGGACTCCTGGAGTTGCAGAGCCAGGCCAAGCAGGGGCACTGGACCCTGGTGGGACCGCTTTTCCGTTCCACTCATCTCGAACTCGACGAGCTCGTCGATGCCGTCCGCGAGTACGCCGATGCCGTCGCCGAACGCATGCGTGCCCTTGAAGCGGTGCCGGACGGCCGCACGGGCACGGTCGCCAAGACCACCACCCTCGAGGACTTCCCCGAAGGAGAGGTCAGCGTCGAGCGGGCCGTTGCGGTGATCTCCGAACGAATCCTGGGCGTCGTCAACCTCATTCGCGCCGTGCATGACGACGTCGACGATGAGGATCCAACGAGTGCGGACATTCTGCACACCATCCTCGAGGGGCTGGAAAAACAGCGGTGGATGTTCACCGCTCAACTGCGCCACGTCGCAAACTAAGAGGCGGCCGCCGCTTGCACCAGCGACCAGTGACCGCGTTCGCGCTCGGTCAGCTCATTCGAGGTGATCGCACCGAAGGCGGCGGCATCCCGCATGAACCGGGCCGCGGCGTCGGGCAACGCATCAGGGCCTTCGAGGCGGAAACAACTCGGCGCGAGTGGGCCGAACAACAGGGCGCGATGCAAGTCCGGCCAGTTGTCCAGATGCGGCTCAACGCCCGCGGCGCGGGCAAAGGTGAGAGCTGCCAGGTTCATTCGGGTCTTTTGCGACAGGCCCCGCCGCGCGCGGTAGACGTCGATCGCCCGGCGCTGGTCGGTGTCGGTGGGCGCCGGGATCGCGCCACCCCACACATAGGCGATCCACCGGGCCTGTAGTTCCAGTGGCACGAAGTATCCGCCGGACTGGTCCCACAATCCCACGAATGCCAGCCCCGGTAGATCGGGGTGGAAGGTATGGCGGTCGGCCTCCAGGTGCACGGCATCAAGGCCGACCACCGCCAGGACGTCCTCACTCAGGAACGGCAGGCCGAGATTGAATCCGGTGCCGAACACGATGCCGTCGAACTCGTCGGCACTCCCGTCCGCGAAGCGGACCGTCGTGCCTGCCACCTCGGTCATCCACGGCCGCACCGTGATCCGACCCTCCGCGACGAGCGGCAGGTACTGCTGGCTGAGCGTGACCCCGGCGGCGAACAGGGAGGGATCGGGGGCGGGCGCGCCGTACTGTTCGGGGCTGCCGCCCGCCTCGACGACGATCTCCTTGAGCTGGCGGTCGATCACTGCGGCGGGCAGGGTCTCGGCCGCGAGCACCCCGTATCGCGTGAAGATCCTGTGGTCGGAGGGCACGCCTGCGGCGAACTTGGGCAGGACGTATCGCTGGCGGCGCTGGGTGACGACGACCTTGGCCGCGCCGAGTTGGGCGAGTTCGGCCGCGACCTCGAGCGCGCTCACCGCGCAGCCGGCGACCAGGATCCGCTTACCGCGGTGACAATCGGCCCCCCGGTAGTCGTAGGTGGAGGCCACCCCCGCCGAACCGCTGAAGGTGTCCAGGCCTGCCACGGGCGGAATGACGGATTCGTGGAACCGCCCGCTGGCCACCACGACTCGGTCGAATCGGTTTTCGGTACCGCCGTGTCGCACGACCCATCCGCCGTCGTCCCGACCAATCTGCTCGACGTCGGTGTCGAACCTGATCCGCGGGAGCAGACCGAACTTCTGGGCGTACCGATGCAGGTAGTCGAGCACGTCGCGACTCGACGGAAAGACTTCGGTGCTCTGAGGCTCGAGATCGCTGAAGGCCGTCAGAACGCGACTGGTGTTGGTGTGCATGCCCGGCCACACGCCACTTCGGCCGGGCAGTCCAGCCCACTGCCCACCGAGGCTCGAATTGCGCTCGAAGATCGCCGGCTCGAACCCCTGCGACACCAGCCACCGTGCTGCGACCAGTCCACCCGGCCCAGCCCCGATCACGGCGACACTTCCCGTCATGGGGGAACTGTCGCACGGGCGCCGACCCGCCGCGCGCATTCGGCGTAGGAAGGAAGTACGGCTAACGGTATCGGCCGTCCGACCAAGGAGGCCATCCGAGTGCGCATCATTACCGTCGAAGAGCACTTCCATCACCCGGAGGCGGTGGCACGCGTGCTCGAACTCTCCGGTGCGGGGCCGATCGTCCCCGACGCCGGGTTCGGCGATTTCCTCCGGGGCTTCATGCCCGACCAGGACTCCGCCGAACGCCTCGGGGGCAACCGGCTGGCCCACATGGACCGCGTCGGCATCGACGTCCAGGTGGTGTCCCATGGGGCGAACAGCCCGGGAAGCCTCGCCCACCCGGACGCGGTGGCGTTGTGCCGCAAGGTGAACGACAGCCTCGCGCAGCAGATTTCGGAGCATCCAACGCGCTTTCGGGGTTTTGCGACCCTCCCGCTTTACGACCCGGCCCGTGCGGCGGACGAACTGAAGCGCTGCGTTGACGAGTTGGGCTTCGTGGGAGCGCTCACGATGGGGAGCATCGATGGTCTCTTCCTCGACGACGCGCGGTTCGAACCGGTGCTCGCGGCCGCCGAGGCCGTCGACCTACCGATCTACGTCCACCCCGGGATGCCCGCGAAACCCGTCTCGACGCCGTACTACGCGGGCACCTGGCCGGCGGCGGTGCACTTCCTGTTCGCGGGTCCGGCCTTCGGTTGGCACGCCGAGGCGGGCGTTCACATCCTGCGTCTCATCCTGTCGGGGGCGCTCGACAGACATCCGAACCTCAAGCTGCTGAGCGGCCACTGGGGCGAGTTCGTCGCGGGGTGGCTCGACCGACTCGACGAGGTCATTGGCGGGGCCAGTCACCTCGACCGCGTACCGAGCGCGTACTACCGGGAGCAGGTGTGGGCGACGCCGTCGGGCATGTTCAGCCAGAACCAACTGAACTTCATCCTCGCCGAGATCGGTGCGGACCGAATCATCTACTCGGAGGACTTTCCGTACGTGGTGCGCGAGAACGTCACCGAATTTCTTGAGCAGGCCGATCTTTCGGATGGGCAACGAAACGCCATCGCCCACGGAAACGCCGAGACGTTGCTCCGGATGTGACTCCTAGAGCGAGAGGAAGACGTCGTCGAGGACACGCGGGCGTCCCGCTCGTTCGGCGGTCCGGCGCGACGCCCCGTTGAGGCGGTCGATGGTGCCCACCAACAGGCGTTCGGCATCGTTTCCCGGCCGCCTGGCCCACGCCGTCTGGGCCGACGCGGCGTATCCCCGTCCAGCGTGCTCGGCGTCGATCACTTCTTCGTTGATCTCGTCGGCCTCGATCCATCCGATCCGCCCCGGCGCCACGGCGAGCAGTCCGATCGCGCTGTCGCGTCTGCGGATGGCGTGCAGCAGGCCTGCTGAATGCCACCGGCGCAGATCGTCGGGATCGGCTGGTGAGACGTTGTGGGCCAAGGCGGAGTCATCGGCGCTCAGCCGCTCGTAGCGACGGCAGACGGTCGCCACCGCATCCTCGACGTCGTCGAAGGGCGCCAGCGACACCCGTCCGTCGGGTGGCGGCATGTCGCCGTACCGAGCGACGTGAATGCTGACGTCGAGCAGCACTCGCGGTCCGACGATGGAGCCGGGGCGTGCCCGCAGGCGGGCGAAACGTGTTGTGAACATCGACCATTCGTCGCGGACGCAGTTCGCCAATGCGTCGAGATCGCCGAAGCCGTGCGCGACGACGTCCACGAACGGGCGTGTCGGATCCCGGCCGTAGAACCGGATGCCTCCGAGGAGAGCGCCGCGCGACGTCCGCACGATGCGTTGCGCATAGTCGGCGGGCACCACTGCGAGCAGTGTGACGTGCTCGGTGAACAGGCGGACGTACTCGGGGTCATCGACCTTGGCGAGCTCGGCGTCGAGCCAATCGGCGACCAGGCGGTCGCCGCGGGCTCCGA
>JAOPWT010000366.1 GCA_025965555.1 Mycobacterium sp. | reverse complement strand
TGACGAAGGTCGCGCAGCGGGGCGGCCCGAAACGGTGAGTCGGCACGAATGCAATCGTTCCTATGCAGCCCGATGGTCGCCGGAGGGAGGGCCGCAAACACGACAGACACGGCGTTTCACCGAACGTACTGCCGCCTTGGGTGCCGTACATCCGGATCGATGACCAATGCAACATGGACTAAAGCGTTGGTGACGAAGCTACGGACAGATCCAGTTCGCAACGTCTCTGCGTTCAGTACCAAACGCTTGGACACCGCGGCGATCGCCGACCACTCACTCCGGGTCTGCATCCTTCGCGTCGGCGGCCATGTTGACCGAAACCGTGACGGACACTCGACCGTCGCGTTGTATCAGTGACTGCTCGCTGCGCCGACGGTAACGCAGGCGGCGGTGGTGCTCGGTGTGGATCTCGGTGCATTTCGCGCAACGGCAGCCCCAGTACGAATAGCCGCTGACGGTGCCGTGTGCGTCGACAGGCGTGGGCTCGCTGCGCTTGCGCTGGCGCCGCTTCTGATACGTGCGGGCCCACGCCTGCCGACACTGCTGGCAACGGCAACGGAGATTGGAATAGCCGTTGTCACTGCCGTGCCGTGGATCCCCATCGCCGGGATGAATGAAAGGAGTGGGGCTCCCTGATGTCTCCACCGTCGACCTCCGTAGTCGTGACCTTCGCGAATTCGTCGGACCGCCGAGTGTGCCCCGGCAAGTGAAAGCTGTTTTGCAACAACACAAGGCGCGCGCCGAGACGCTCGGCAAGCGGGTCCGACGATGTAGTGGCTGGCGTAGGTCATCCACACGACGACGCGCCGCTCCGCCGGGCGCCAACGATCAAACGCACCCGCCAAGTCTTGCCCAGCACCGACCACTCGGTGCCATCGAACCCGCGCCGCACGCCACCGGTGACCGCGAAGTTCGTAGATCGGTGAAACTCGTCCTTCGCGAGGGCCGGTAGAGTCCGTTGGGTTCATTCGTGCGTACCTCTCACAGGTGGCGATCGAATTTGGGCAGCGAGCAACCTCACGACTAGCGGCGAATTTGCTGGCGCGGCCGCGACAGCCTTCATCGAAGGCAGAGCGACTGCGTTGGGCGGGCATCCATACGGATGCCATCTGGACCGGCTGGCGGAGTCTCAGGTCCGCAGAACTAAGCCCCAGGGCCGGTCGGATCGACCTCGGTCGGGTCGGCTCAGAACGGGGTCAGTTGGATCGCGAGGTGGTATCCAATGCCGAAGACCAGGTGCAGGAATCGGACGACGGCGAGCACCCGGAGCGCCGCCGTGAACCTGGGCCTTGCCCGGCGGGGGGTGGGAGACAAGCCGCCTCGGATAGGTGCAGACAGCGCCTAGCGCTGACCAATGCACAACCGGCCGTGTCGATTTCCCCGTCACAGCCGGCCCGGTTTGGCGTTCAATCCCGACATCACGCGGGCCGCCGAAGCCGCAGCGACCATCGGGGGTCATCGGATTGGCCACCTCGCGCCTCCTTGCACGTACCGCTGCTGTGAGACAGCATGCATCATATGTCTCTATGGGTCAAGTTGTCTCATTGAAACTCAACCGCGTTGGCTGAGATCAGCCGTAGCACGCGGGCATTCTGGATGAGTCATGGCGCACCCTTGCCAAACCAGGGGCCGCCCTCTACGGTAATCCGACAAATGTTTAGCGGGTTTGCCACCAGGCCTTGGTCTGTGTGATGGCGAGCACAGGGCCGCGAACGTGCCAGCAAGGAGAGACGTTTGATGAAGCCGTGGCCTCTGGTCGGATCCGGTGCTGAGAGGTATGGCGCCCCAGGTCTGCTCGGCCTCGCCGCCCGCGCTGCGCAGTCTGCAGATCCACGCTCCGCCAGCGTCTGTCGCGTGCCGGCTAGCACGCTGCCGTCGACATCGATCGTCAGTGCCACGCCGGAGCGCGGGCGTCCTCACGAGCGTTCCGACGGTGGTTCATGACCACTCGCGTGGACAACGATCGACAACAGGACGTATTGAATTCGGGCTCCAGCAAGGTGCGCCGATCACGCCTCAAGGCTTATCCGCTTCGGACTGCGCGGCACGTAGGCATGATTCCGAGGCGTACCGCCGCCACGACCGGTCGTGGTGTCCAGTTGTTTGCGGACGTGATTCGCTACGTGGTAGCCGATGCCATCACCATGAGACTCGCGGTCGGCGACGTGTGCGTGCAGGCCTGGACCCTGCTCAAGGTGACGACCATACCCGCGCTGCTGATGGCCGTTCCGATCGGCGCAATCACCACCATCGTGACGTCCGGGCTTGTCAATCAACTGGGGGCGACCTCGCTGCTTGGCGCGGCCGCCGGGGTGGGCGTGATTCGGCAGGGCGCGCCGCTGACAGCCGGACTGCTGATGGGCGCCGCAGCGGCATCCACAATCGCGGCGGACTTCGGGGCACGCGCCATCCGTGAAGAACTCGACGCAATGCGAGTAATGGGTGTTGACCCGGTTCGCCAGTTGGTAGTGCCGCGCTTTCTCGCACTGCTCTTGATCGCCCCGATCCTGTGCATCTTCATCGTGGCGTCGGGAACTGCGTCGTCATTCTTGATGGCAGTGGGAGCCTCCGACGTGGCGCCGGGAAGTTTCTGGATGTCGTTCGGCACGTTCACGAAGGTGGTGGACGTATGGTTCGCCGTCGGCAAGACGGTCGTCTTCGGGGCAATCGTGGCCATCGTTTCGTCGCTTCGTGGAATGGAAGCGAAGGGTGGCCCGCGGGGCGTCGCAGATGCCGTGAACTCATCGGTTGTGGTCAATGTCGTCTTGATCGTCTTCGCAAACCTCGCGATAACGCAGTTGCAGTCGATGTTCGTGCCGATGGAGGTCGCATAGTGACTTCTGGCAGCCGCGCCTTGGTACCGAGCACGTACGGCATGCGATTGGTAAGAGCGACAGTGGATCCGATCGCCACGATATTCCTCAACGTCGGGCAGTGGGTGGTCTTCATTGCCAAGACATTCAGCTCGGTGCCGATCGCGGTCGTCAAATATCGGCGACAGACATTGCAGCAAATGAACAGCCTCGCCTGGGGTAGGGGCTCGCTGATCGTGGACGGCGGAGCGATAAGCGTCTTGCTGCTCCTCGGAATTGCTGTCGGCGCCTCGTTGGCCGTAGAGGCGTTTGCCGTCTTGAACATCATTGGGTTCGGTGGGTTGTCGGGGATTGTCGGCGGTATCGGAGGAGTTCGAGAACTCGGGCCGATAGTTAGCGCTGTCGCGTTCGCCGGCCAAGCGGGGTGCCGAATGACCGCCGAGATCGGTGCCATGCGAATCGCCGAAGAGATAGATGCCCTGGAAGCAATGGGGCTGCGGCCGATACCGTTTGTGGTTAGTACTCGGCTGATCGGCGCGATGATGTTGGTGATTCCGGGATACCTGGTGGCACTGATAGCTAACTTCGCCGTCATGGATGCCGTCATCCGGATATTCCACAATCAGCCCGGCGGAACATATAACCATTACTTTGCCGAATTCGTGACACCGAGAGACCTTGCCTACTCCGTGTTGAAAGTAGCCGTCTACTGTATGGCGGTCACGCTGATCCACTGCTATTACGGATACTTTGCGTCGGGCGGACCGGTCGGCGTGGGTCAAGCGTCGGGTCGCGCTGTACGGACCAGTCTGATCACGATCATCTTCTTGGATTTGATAATGACTGTCGCGCTGTGGGGTCTTCATCCAACGTTCGTGTTCAAGGGTTAGGTGAGAAGGCATGCTTCTGCACGCTTCGGAGGAATCTGAGAAGCGAACGTTGACCATCGTCGGCACGGCGCTCGTGCTTTCTGTGGTAGCCGCGGCCAGCCTATATATCGTGTTCAAGCCATTCGGCGGACGACCGGCCAATGAAATCTCCGTAGCGATCGAGACGCCATACGTGGGGCCGGGCGTCGCCAAGGGTACGGAGCTGGTCATGCACGGAGTAAAGGTCGGCGAGGTGACCGCCGTGTCCAGGTTGTCCGGGGGAGGAGTTCGGCTCGATGCCGATCTGCAGAAAACCCCGACGGCGCGTTTAACAGATGCAATGGGCATTGATTTCCGCACCATAAATTATTTTGGCGTGACGGGTATTGACTTAACCCCCGGTACCGGTGGGCGGCCTCTCGAGGATGGAACCCGCCTGGAGATTACGCCGAAGGGCAACTCTACGCTTCAAGCATTGCTGTCTCGCCTTGGAAAACTGGCCTCGGGAGCGTTGACAACGCAGTTGATCCAAGTGGTTGAGAAGGCCACCCGGTACACCGACGCGTTGAATCCGTTGGCCGAGACACTCGTGATATCAGCGAATGCGGTAGCTGAGACGCAAACCGTGAGTACCGCGCAATTATTGACAAACGCGACGGGGATTAGCGTGGCATTTCCCTCGTTTACCGACGCGATGATCGACGGCGGCTACTATGCCACGCACGGTACTAATAAGCTCAACAAAGGGACGTGGAACGCCAGCGAAGCCGAATATCAAGGCGACATTCTACCGTTCATGCAATATGTGTCGGATAGCCTTTTCGGTGCTATCGGCAGGCTGGAGTACACGCATATCGATGATCTCACGCCGATGGTCGACAGCGTGCGAGCGCTGACTGATGTGGTGCCGCCGTTGATGAGGCCCCAAGGCATGTCGGAGATGCTCGTGGAACTGCGGTCCCGGCTCGAGAAGATGTACGGGGGTACCCCCGAGCAACGTGCGCTTCAAGTTCGAATAGTTCTCGACAGCCTTCCGGGTGTGGCGGCGCCACTTGGTGCTGTGGGCGGTGCCGGATGAAGCCTCGCGCGGCCCTGTGGCGACTCGCGATCAGCGGGATGGTCGCGATCGCCCTCTTCATTGTGTTGGCGAACGTCATCAAGCAGCCCACGGCAGTAGAAACGCGATCGTATACAGCCGAGTTCACTGACGCATCGGGATTGCACCCGGACGCTGACGTGCGTGTCCGTGGAGTTCGCGTCGGGAAGGTCCAGTCGGTCGATCTTGAGCGAAGGAACGGTCAAAGCATCGCGGTTGTCGGGCTGACGTGCGACCAGCGATATGGCGTGGTGTCCGGCACTCGGCTTGCCATCAAATTCGAGGCGCTCACCGGCTTGCGTTACATAGATGTCGTTGAGCCGGCGGAAAAGTATTCGAAGGCCGATCTCGTCACCGACGTGACTACCGCGATGACGAAGCCGTCTTTCGACGTCACCGAATTGTTCAACGGGTTGCAACCCGTGATCGCCACCCTGAGTCCCGACGACCTGAACACATTTACCGCGAATGCGGCAACATATCTTTCGGGTGACGGCGGCGGCTTGGCGCCGATGCTGGAAAGTATTCACAAGCTCACCAGATTCGTGGCGGACCGTGAGCAAGTCATCGCGACGTTGATGCGTAATCTGAAGGATATTTCCGAGACCATGGGCGGACACGGAAAAGATCTGATCCAGATAGTGGACTGGCTCAACAAGGGGCCGGTCGACGGCGTTCTTGGAATACTCGACGAGTTTCGAAAAGCCCACCTCTACGGCGAATTCACAACCGATGCCGCACAGGTGATCGCCAACATGGGATTCCCAGCCGGTACCAACAATGGCGACTACTTCGTATACGGCCCGGAGACCAACAAGAATGCCACCGACGTGGACGACGCCATGGACCGTGCACTCACCGTGTTCGACGACTACACGGAAGCCTTCAAGCTAGTCCCCGTCATGTGGGAAAACATTCCGCCGCCGCCTGAAAACGGTGCACCCCTGGAATGTTCCCGGGGGCGCGCCCAATTGCCTGAGCAAATGGACGTACTCCTAAATGGACGAAAAGTGGTGTTGTGCAACCGATGAAGGTGTTACGCAATCCGACTGCGTGGGGCGCTGGAGCCCTTGCACTCATGGCCATCATTGCGCTGGTGATCGCGATGGTCTACGTCAGCCCGCCGGGGCAGAAGACGATCACCTTCTATACCGACGACGCAGCGGCGATTCGACCAGGAGACCCAGTACGAATCGCCGGAATCAACGTCGGCAAGGTAAAGGATCTGGCCTTGGAATCGAACCAAGTGCGGGTCCGCGCACGGGTCGACAGTAGTGCATTTGTCGGTGACCGCTCGCAAGTGCAAGTCCGCATGCTCACCGTGGTTGGCGGCTATTACGTAAGCATCTCGCCAATAGGTGACGCCCCTTTGGGCGCTCAGCCCATTCCGGTGGAGCGGGTGACGATGCCTTACAGTTTGATGCGGACCCTGGCCGACGCGACGAAGATCACCGACAATGTCGCCCCAAAACCGATCAATGAATCGCTCAATCAGGTACAGCAGGGACTTACCGGCACCAATGTGGATTCAGTGTCGGCAGTTATCGATGCGGGCAACAACGTCATGTCGACGGTTGAGAACCAACGCGGGCAAGTGAGTGCCATCCTGAAACTTTCCAATGAATACCTCAGCGATGTGAATGGCTACAAAGAAGAGCTCAAGGACTTGGTCCGCAAGATCTCGATCATTGAGCAGTCACTTACTTTGTATAGCAAGGGCCTCGCTGGGGCCATGACAGGCTTCGGTAATATTTTGGACGGTCTTTCACCAATCTTCATCTTTTACCAAAATCATCGCGACAAGGCTCTCACCAAGATCCGTGACTGGTTGGAGAAAGCACGAATGTGGTCGGACCGAAACGGTGTGATAGTGCGGTCGCTGCGCCTGGCGCGGACGAAGATCGAACGGGTGCTGGGCGCGCAGCAGGCCCCACCAGAGCTATTGGCCACTGACCTATGTATGCCACTACCGGGAAGTCCGTGCTGATGGCCGCGTCGAGATCGTCTCACCTTTTGCGGGTCGCCGCAATCGCGCTCACAGCAGCGGCGGTGGTGACGTTGAGTACCTCGTGCGGGGGGCCACAGAAAAGTCAGCCAAACGCCGAATATTGCGCGGAGCTGCCCGACAGCATCGGTCTGTACGTCGGTAATCCGGTCACGCAGATGGGCTATCAGATCGGCAAGGTCACGAGCATCACGCCTGGCACGACGGACGTCCGTGTCGACTTCAGCGTCACTGAGCAGCGGCTATTGCCGGTCGATGTCAAGGCAATCGTCAGGTCGACATCGATTCTCGCTGACCGATCACTGGAACTTGTCGGTAACTCTGCTTCGGGACCTCGCCTCCATGCGGGGGAATGCATTCCGCTCAACCGTTCATGGACCCCGAAGAGTCTGTCGGAAGTGATTGGTTCGGCGACCAATTTCGTCAACGCAATCAACCCGGCTGAGTCGACGAATGTCGGCGATGTCGTGCGTCAGGTCGATCAAGCGTTGCACGGCAATGGAGCCGGCGTAAACAAACTGCTGACGACGTCATCGGCGGTAGTCGACAGCCCGGATCAAACGATCAGCGACATCGGATCCGTGATCACCAACCTTGCCGACCTGACTTCAGCGGTCACCGAGATCAGAGGGCCGCTGAAGGAGGCGTTGCTCAATGCCGAACAGAACATGTCGGACGTCGCCGCGACCTTGGATGGCGGCAACCACATGGTCGGCGGATTCATCGGGGCCGTGAAAGCAGTAGTGGACATCGAGGAGAACCTCGGTAGTGAATTTCAGTTCACGCTCGACTCGACGTCGGTTGCGCTGAGGAAGCTGAGTGCACACGCGCCGTGGATCGCAAACCTCCTGAACCCCGTCCCGTGGTGGGTCAATACGCTAGCCAATCACTTCAACAACCGTGAATTCAACATCAGTTACCGTCCCCCGCTGTATCGCATCCGTACCCCCGATGGGCTTGCGCTGTGCGGGATCATGAACGCTTCGACGCCAGGAAGCTGCGCCGACGTTGCCGGGCAACCGTACGCGGTCGACGTTGCGCTGCTGCAGTACGTCCTGACACAGGCGAGCCGATGAACCGCCGGATGTGGCGGTTGGCGGTGGCCATTGCCACCGTCGTCACCGTCTCCTCGTGTGCATCGCTCAATGTGAGCTCGTTGCCTGCGCCGGGTAGTAGTTATCGCGGCGGATATGACATCGTCATCGAATTCGCCAACGCGCTCAATTTGCCAGATAGCGCAAAGGTAGTTTTGGACGGCACCACGGTGGGAGTCGTCTCCAAGGTGGCACTCTCCAGCGATGCGGTCGACGTCACGTCGACAATCGACCGCAACGTCGCGGTGCCCGCGAACATCCGTGCGGTTCTGCAGCAGGACACGGTATTGGGCGACATCTATGTCGCCCTGGAGCGACCGCAAACCGATGAGGCTGCGGCACCGGCGTTGAGCCCGGGCGGGCGCATCCCCTTGGCGCAGACCACTTCTCCGCCACAACTTGAAGACACGATCGCGCACATGGCGAACTTCGTGGCGAGCGGGTCCATCCAGCGCGTACAGAACACGATCATCGGTATCAACCGAATCCAACCGCCTGGAGGCGAAGATGGGATCCGCAAAATGGCTTCCCAAGTGGCAGCCGATCTCGGTGGCCTGTCGGACAACATGAATCTGGTCGACCTATGGCTCAACGGTGTATCCGACACGGTCGATGTCGCGCACAGAAGGATCCCGGTTTTGCAGGGAATGTTCTCGGAGCAAGGCATGACCGCCTTTCGTCGGTTCTTGGAGATTTTTTCCTATGTCGGAACAATCCTGCCGTCTACCGGCAGTGTCTACGCCGGTGGTTTCTGGCTGGTTCCCCTACTGCGTTCCCTGCGAGATGCGATGGGTGCTACCCAACAATCCAAGAGGACGTTCGAAGCGGAGGCGCCCGCATGGCGTCGGCTACTCACTGATTTCTTCCTTCCGCAAGACAAATATCCGGCGATCAACATTACGTCGAT
>JAOPWT010000350.1 GCA_025965555.1 Mycobacterium sp. | reverse complement strand
GACCGCGGGCGCGCGGTCGGAGTGCGTGCGATCGACGGCCGCGAGTTCCGTGCCGACGTCGCCGTGCTCTCGACGATCCACGTTAAGCGTCTCGTCGACATGGCGCCCGCCGAAAGCTGGGATCACGCTTGGCGTTATGGCGTCTCCACCTACGATTCTGGCGCGGCGGGCTTTGCGGTGTACCTCGGCACCACGGCACCGCCGGTGTTCGAGACGGCCGACGGACCGGTATCGGCGGTGTCGGCGGGATATGCCGGCTGGCCGGAGGACATCCTCGACCACGCGCGCATCGCGTACGACGGCGGCTGGCAGGACCGGATCGGCTGGATGCTGGCGGCCACCCCGACACTCGTTGATCAGAGCCGCGTGCCGGTGCCTGGCCACCAGACGGTCAAGCTGCTCAACACGGTGGGCCACGTGTTGCCCGAGGGCAGTGACTACGGCGAGGTGATGGCCAGGCGGGCACGTGAGCTCAAGGACCTCACCCGCTGGATGTGTCCGTCGTTCACCGACGACGTCGTCGTGGCCGAATACGTCAAGGGGCCAATCGAGTTCGAGGAATCGAATCCGGCGATGGTGAACGGCGCCTGGCACGGCGGCGACCGTGGCATCACGTTCGCGGGCCCGCAGCGGCCCGCTCCCGGGTGGGCGCAGCACCGCACCCCGATCCTAGGGCTGTATCAGACCGGAGCCACCACGTATCCTGGTGGTTCGGTGACGGGCGGGCCCGGCCGCAATGCCGCGAGGATCATGATCGAGGATCTGGGCAAGGACTTCGAACCGCTCACCCATCACGACCGGGCTGGTTAGGGTCGCGCATGGACACCATCATCCTCGGGGTGTTCTCCCCGTCGGTTCTGCTGGGCGTCGCGCGCAGTACGGGTCGGCTCGAAGCTGGCGGCCTTCGGGTGGACGACGTCGCGGTGCCGTCGTCGCCCGCGCAGTTCGCCTCGCTGCGCGACGGTGAGTATGACGCGGTGTTCACCAGTCCCGACAACGTGCTCGCCTACCGGTTCCTGCCGCGAAATCCGCTCGGTGAGTTGCTCGACGTCGAGCTCGTGGCGGCCGTGGACCGTGGCGTCGGTCTGTGCCTCATGGCTCGTCCCGGGGTGTCCAATGCGGCCGAACTCAGCGGTGGCCGGCTCGGTGTCGACGTGCCGACCTCGGGCTTTGCCTTCGTCGCTTACGCACTGCTGGGGGAGCTAGGCGTCGGTAGCGACGACGTCCAAATCGTCGCTCTCGGTTCGACTCCGAAGCGGACAGCCGCTTTATACGGCGGCGGCTGCGACGTGACGGTGCTGAACGCGGGCAACGAGTTGGTCGCGCGGGCCCACGGGTGCGCACTGCTCGCCGACGCGACGCGACTGGGTCCGTACCTCGGCACTGCGGTGGCGCGGATGCGGGAGGGCCCGCAGGACCTCGCGATCAATCGCCTGGTGGCGGTTCTCGGCGAGACGGCCACGGCGATCGTGGCAGGCGAGCTCGATGACGAAACATTGGACGCAGCACGGCAATTGCTGGGGCTCAGCGACTACGCCGCCGCCGAGCACGTCGCGGTGCTGTGCGACCCGGTGCGTGGGCTCGTTCCCGACGGCTCCGTCGATGCGGCTTCGCTGAGGACGCTGGTGGACCTGCGGCGGCGCTTTCTGCCAGCCGCCGAGCTGGACGGAATGGCCGAGCGGTTCGACGAGGTCGTCCGCCCGGGTGGGCTCCTCTAGCTACGCCCGAATCCAGCATGAGTGTCGACTTGTGCACCGCGAGTTTCGGGTGCACGAGTGGACCCTACGGACCTTCGTAAACGATTGCAATCGTTTACAAACTCATCTTCAACAGGTCTGCCGCGATTTGCGGCCCGCCGACAGGCCCGGGTGGTTAAACAGCTTGCGACGTGGGTTTGAACTCGCCGTCGCCGCTCTCAGCGTGTTGAGACCCTGGCGAGAACTGTACCAAGCTCACTGCAATCGATTGCCGATGGCTCACACGATAATGCAGGAGCTTCGACGAGGCAATCGGTCTGAAAGAGAGGTTGGACATGCGAATTACCAACGCCTTTCGTGCGGTAGCGGCAGTCGCCGCCATCGGGCTGGCTGTCACGGGGTGTTCTGCGGACGGCGAAACTCTTTCTGGGTTCCTTTGTTAAAGAAAACGATGGTCCTCGAATCCGCCATAAAGACGAGAAAACGCGGCCGCCATTTTTATGAGAATCTGCCGGACACGCAGGTAGAGAAGTCAGCTTCCGCCGCATCATCTGAGAACCGACAGGCACGGCGGCAGCGCGCAATCGGGAGACGGGGATCGCCAGACTGTGGAAGTCCGCGGCCGGCCGGGTGCGACAACAGCAAGGTACGGGCACGGAAGGTCCCGCCGGGACTGTAGAGCGTTTGGGAAGGTGCCGACTCGTCGGCCCTCTTGTCACAGGGTTGTCACGCACACGGAACACGCCGGCATTCGGTGGCATGCGGCGCGATCATCGCCGCAGCTCAGGGCCGCTCAGGGGACGCCGGGACATCTGTGGATCATGACCTTCGCGGACTGTAGAACCGTCGACTAACGTCTACGCACTGCTCGGCGGAATGCGGCTTCGGTAGCGACCGCGCAACGAAATTCACTGGGGTGCCGTCGGTAGCCGGAGCTATCGTGGCCCACCGACAGTGACCGGAGAGGACACCGCCGATGCAGGCAAGCGGGGCAATAGGATGGCCGCGAAGCGGCTTCGGTTCGAAAAGGAGCGCCAGCGGCGAATAGCGGACGCGCCGCCTGCCCTTTTCCCCTCGGAGTTCGGTGGCCGACCGGACTTTTCCAAAATGCCCTGGAGTAAACTCACGCCAAGTGATGCTCGAAAGATGAAGCGGGCGATGCTGATTACGTGCATCATCGATCAGGCCGTGCAGGCCACCGAGTTCCTCGATGTCAACGGCAACTGAAAACTGATCAGCTGGCGGCAAGGTGGGTTCTAGTCAACGTCGCAACACTGACGGACTCTGCGAGGCTAGCAGTGCGGTGAATAGGTCGGCGGGGCAACGGTCTTGGAGGACCTTGCGGGGTCGGTGGTTGAGTTCGTATTCGACGGCCAGCAGGTGAGTCGGGGGGTGATTGGTGAGGCTGACGCCCTTGGGGAAGTAGTCGCGCAGCAGTCCGTTGGTGTTTTCGTGGGTGCCGCGCTGCCAGGGTGATCGCGAGTCGCAGAAGTAGACGGGCGCGCCGAGCCTGTCGGTGGTGGCGAGGTGACGGGCCATCTCGGTGCCCTGGTCCCAGGTGATGGACCGCATCAGCGTCGGCGGCAGATCCTGCATGCGGGACACTAGTGCGGCGTGTAGCGAGTCGGCGTCACTGCGGGGTAGGTGCACCGGCCGCAGCATCCGGGTCTGGCGTTCGACCAAAGTACCGATCGCCGAGAGGTGGTTGTTGCCGATGATGAGATCGCCTTCCCAATGCCCGGCCTCGGATCGGTCGACAGCCGGGAACGGCCGGTCGTGGATGGTGAGCATTGGCTGCTGAAACCTAGGCCGCCGGCGCTGCTGGCGCTGATGGGCTCGGCGGTGATCCCGACCGGTGCGTAGCGGTGAGCGGCGGTGCGGCGCCAACCGCGAGGGTCGCAGGAAGCGTGAATTCGGTTGAAACACAGCTTGATAGATACCTTCGTGACACAACCACATCGACGAATCATCGGGAAAGCGGTGACGAAGGTGGCGGCTGATCTGCTGCGGGCTCCACTTCTGGCCAAGCAGCTCGGCGACCACACCACTGAGCTCACCGTTGACGTCGATTCGGCGTCGGTGCCGGCGTGCCCGCCGCACCGTGGCGCGGCGATGAGCGTCGAACGGGCTGATATCCGCGGCCGGCGACCGCGTTGCGCCGCAGCTCCCGTGAGATCGTCGACGGCGCGCGTCCGAGCCGACGAGCGATCGCCCGCAGGTTTAGCCCGCACTGACGCAGATCGGCGATCTCGATGCGCTCGTCCTGGGACAGGTAGCGCGAGCTGATCTGACGGACCGCCAGCCGATCCACCGGCGCGACGAACCCAACCACCACACCGTTGCGATAGACCTTGTGCCCACGCGCCCAGTTCGTCCCTGAGGACCGCGACACACCGACCTCGCGGGCCGCGGCCCGGACACTCCACCCCCTAGCCCGCAATTCCATGAACCGCTGACGCTTGGCCGACTGCGGACGACGCCCCGGCCCCTTCTTCACACGACGCGACGATGCCAACACAACCTCCAGAACCTAGAGAAGTGTTGCGACCGCACCTAGAAACCACCTTGCCGACAACCGATCAGAATTCAGTTGCCGTTGACAGCTCCAATTGGCGCATACGGGCGTGCGTGCGGCGCCAACTGCAGATCCGCAATACATCTGCTCCTGCAGCCGCCCTGCCGCATGGTAGGACGCTCAGCCGTTGCCGATCCACTCACCGAATTCCGGTGGGGGACAAGGGCCATATTCGGGTGCAGCCGCGCCGGTTCAGATCAAGATGGACATAGGGTTCTCGATGCGCCGGACGAACGCGGCCATCCATTGGGCGGCGACGAACCCATCGACCACTCGGTGGTCGGCTGACAACGTCACCGTCATGACAGTGCCAACCGTCAACGTTCCGTCAATCACCACGGGGCGTGGAGTCGCTGCGCCGACGGCCAGAATTCCTGCCTGCGGCGGGTTGAGGATAGCCGAGAATTCGGTGACCCCGAACATGCCCAGGTTGGAGACCGAGAAGCTGCCGCCCTGCAACTCGTGCTGGTGTATGCGTCCGGTTCGGGCCCGCTCCGCGACGTCGGCTACCTGTGCGGAGAGAATTGACAGCGGCGTGGCGTCCACCCCACGCAGCACTGGCGTGAGCAGGCCACCCTCGACCGCGACCGCGACCGCGATGTCGACACCCGCGAATCGACGGATCGAGTCACCGTTCCACATCGCGTTGGCCTCGGGGACCTCGACGAGCGCCCCGGCGACCGACTTAAGTACGAAATCGTTGAGCGACACCTTCCTATCGGCGGCATCGTTGACGGTGCGACGCAGATCGAGCAGACGGTCAACCTGGCAGTGTGCGGTCACGTAGAAATGCGGGATCGTGGTCTTGCTTTCGGTGAGACGACGCGCGATCGCCTTCCGCATACCGGTGAGGGGGACATCGCTGTAACCGGGCTCTGCCACCGGGGCGACCGACGGTGATGTGGTCGTGGACGGCGCGGTGGGGGCCGAGGAACGTACTCGATCGGCTATGGCCGCAACTTCTGGGTTGGGTATGACTGCCGGCGCGGACACAGGCAGCCGGTCGAGGTCACGACGCACGATGCGGCCGCCCGGGCCGGTCCCCGTCAGCGCTTCCAGTGCGACGCCTCGCTCCCGCGCAAGTTTCCGCACCAGCGGAGTGGCGAAGAGCCGACGCCCGTTTGGCACCGGCTCCGGCTCCGATTCGGATATGGGTGTCAGTTCGGAAGCCGGGGCCGTTTCGGGCGCCGGCGCACCGAGCAGATCGGGATCGATGTCGGCTTCGGTTTCACCGGGCCCGAGAATGACCGCGATGGCCTCGCCCACGGTGATGATGGCCCCGGGCTCGGCGATCAACTTGACCAGCATGCCTTCGACCTCGGAGGCGTACTCGACGAGAGCCTTATCGGTTTCGATCTCAGCCAGCGGGTCGCCGACGGCGATCTGTTGGCCCACCGATACCAGCCATGTTTGAATCACCGCCTGGCTTGTGTTGGCGAGCACTTCGGGCATCCGCACGACGGTAGCCATCAGCGCTGCCCCATTCCGGCGCGGATCCGTTCCAGACCGGCGGCGACTTCCTCGGTCCGGGCGATCGCGGCGCGCTCCAGCACTCGTGAGATGCTCGGCGAGGCCTCCTCGCCGGAGACGCGTTCAATCGGCTGATCGAGCCAGTCGAAGAGCCTGCGTTGTATCTCGTCGGCGAGCCAGGCACCGTAGGACGTTCCCTGCGCCCCTTGCTCGACCAGCAGTACGGCGTTGGTCTTGCGCACGCTCGCGGTGATGGTGTCCCAGTCGATCGAGGCCCGATCCAGCCAACGCAGATCGATCATCTCAGCGTCCACACCGGTCTGCTCGATCGCCTCCAGGCAATGGTTGACCATCGACAGATAGCTGATGACGGTGACCTCGGCGCCCTCCCGGCGGATTGCGGCGCGTCCCGGCGGAATGATGTAATCGAGATCGCCTTCGGGAACCTGGTCGGCGGTGCCGTAGAGGTCGACGTGCTCGATCACGAGCACCGGATCTTGAAGTGCCAGCGCAGCATTCATCAGACCGACATAGTCAGCAGCGGTCGATGGGGCGACGATCCGCCAACCCGGGCTAGTCGCGAAGATTCCGGCGGGGTCCATCAAGTGTTGCGACCCGTAACCGGACCCCATGGCCACCTTGGTGCGCAGCACGAAAGGCACCGCATTGTCGCCACCGAACATGTGCCGGGCCTTGCCGATTTGGTTGAACACCTGATCGGCGGCCACCCACATGAAGTCGGGGTACATGAATTCGACGACCGGGCGGTATCGGCCGTCTAGTGCCATCCCGCCGCCGATTCCAGTGAATGCGTTCTCACTGATCGGCGTCCCGACCAACCGGCCGTCGCCGTATTTCGCCAGACCCTTGGTGGCGCCATTGGTGCCGCCGTTGAGCCGGTGCACGTCCTCGCCGAAGATGACGATGCGCTCATCGCATTGCATCCGGCGGTCCATCACACCGGCCACCGCGTCGATGAACTTGACCGTTCGCCAGGGGCCGTGGTGGTCCTGCGGGTCCAGGACGGTCAACGGCTCGAGTTCGCGTGCGTCGCCGCGGACCCCGACGTTGACGAACCCTGGGTCCGGCCACAATAGGGGCCGGATGCGGCGCTTACCCGCGGACTCAGGGTCGGTCTCGAGCAGGTCATCCACCGCCACCGCCATCGCGGCCTGCGCTTGCCGGCGGACCGACACCACAGCGGCTTCGTCGATCAAACCGCGTTTGATCATCTCGTGGGCGACCCGGTCGAGCGGATCGCGGGCTCGCCACTGTCCTTCTTCTTCCTTGTCCCGGTAGCCGAATGCGCTCCCCGGGTAGGAGCCGTTCTGATGAAAGAACCGGTACACCTCCGCCTCGATGACCGCGGGCCCGTCGCCGCTGCGCATCCGCTGCACTGCCTGTTCGGTAGCCAGGTGCACCGCCAACGGATCCATCCCGTCCACCCGCCACCCGGGGATGCCGAACCCTTGACCGCGCACTGAGAGCCGGGGGTCCGCAGTGATCTCGTCGACGCGGGTGGAGACGGCATAGAAGTTGTTCTCGATGAAGAAGCAGAACGGCAGCTTCCACGCCGCGGCAAGGTTCATCGTTTCGAGCACGGAGCCGATTTGGCTGGAGCCGTCGCCGAAGTAGCTGATGGTGAGATCGGTGGTGCCGGCGTGCTTCTGCGCCCAGGCGTTGCCTGCGCCCATCGGAACTCCGCCGCCGACGATGGCGTTGGTGCCCAGCGCGCCCGCTTCGAACCATTGCAGGTGCATCGATCCGCCGCGTCCGCGACAGAAACCATCTGCGAGACCGAGGATTTCGGCGAGTGTGCGCTGCAGCACCCGCTGGATCTTTGGGGTCACCACCGCCGCTGGGTCGATCGACCCACTGCTCACGTGGGTCAGCGCTTTGGCAAGGAACTGGTGGTGCCCGCGGTGGGAGCCGTTGACGGCATCGGTGGAACGCAGTCCGACGATGGATCCAACCGCTCCACCCTCCTGCCCAATGCTCGAATGAGCGGGCCCGTGCACCAGGCCCTCGCCCGACAGGTCGAGAACGGTCTCCTCGAACGCGCGGATCAAGTGCAACTCGGCGAGCATGGTGCCCAGAAGCCGGGGGTCAGCGGCCTGCCAGTCCTCATCGGTGGTGGACAGCTCGACCCAGGGTGAGCCCGTTTCTAGGCGCTGTTCGCGTGGCATGTTCCTCATCTCAATCGACCTTGCGTCCGGCGGAACCGGTGCGGCGTAGATCACAATTTAGCAAGTTGGATACAATTTGGATAGATTACCCCGGAAAATGCCGCGCACGGGCTTAATATGATCGGAATTGGATCCACTATCGAAGGAGATAACGATGGCGCTACCAGGCCTGGTCGGTACCGATCACCTCGGGTTCACCGTTCCCAACCTGGAAGAGGCTCACGACTTCTTCGTGCGCGTGCTCGGATGCACCCACGTCTACTCGCTCGGCCCCTTCGAGCACGACGACGACTGGATGCGCGAGCACCTCAACGTCGATCCACGCACAGTGATGAGACAGCTGCGCTTCTACCGCTGCGGCACCGGCGCCAATTTCGAGGTGTTCGAGTACTCGCCGGCCGATGGCCAGGAACCCGCGCCGCCCCGCAACAGCGATGTCGGCGGCCACCATCTCGCCCTCTACGTCCACGATATAGACGCCGCGATCGACTACCTGCGCAGTGAGGGCATACGCGTGCTCGGCGAGGCAACCGCGAGTCGGAATGCCAGCGAGGGGCAGCGGTGGGTGTATTTTCTCAGCCCGTGGGACATGCAGTTCGAATTGGTGAGCTTTCCGAGCGGCAAGGCCTACGAAGTGGACGCCGATGTCTTGCTATGGAACCCGAATCAGCCGGCGCGATGAGCTAGTAACGGACGGAGCGGAGACCTTATGCCGGCACCCCAGGTGCGCGACGGCGTCACCGGCGCCCGCGTCGCCGACGAACTGCGCGAGGCCATTCTGCACGGCGCCCACCCGCCGGGTACCCGGCTACGCCAGGAGGAACTGGCGGTACAGTACGGCGCGAGCCGTGTCCCGGTGCGCGAGGCGCTGCGGATTCTAGAATCCGAAGGCCTGATCGTCACGGTGGCCAACACCGGCGCGTGGATCGCGCAGCTGAGCCTGGACGAATGCGTGGAGCTCTACCAGGTGCGTGAGCGCATCGAGCCACTGCTGTTGCGCTACAGCCTGCCGCACCTGACACCAGAGCAAATCGACCAATTGGGCGACCTCGTCGAGCAGATGCGGCAGACCAGCGACGTGGAGGTGTTCCTCGCCCTTGACCGCCGGTTTCATCTCGGTAGCTACGCGGGCGCCGTAACGACCTACCTCGCCCCCTCCGTCGAGCGGTTGTGGAACACCACCCAGCACTACCGGCGGGCGTTCACCCGACTCCTCGACGGCGATAGCAACAGAATCTTGCACGACGAGCACCACATGCTCGTCAGCGCGATCCGTGAACAAGATTCCGAGGAGGCCGAGCGGGTGCTTTTCGGTCACATCCGCCGAACCCGGCTGCAGCTCGCGCGTCATCCCGAGGTTTTTACTTAACCATTGATTGCATCCAAAATCTTGCTTACAGTGGACTGGACGGCCTGAATCTCGGTCGAAGTATAACGATTGCATCCAATCGGATGCATCCTCCGCAGAAGTAGGGAACCGCGCATGGCAATCGCAACCGTCAATCCGACCACCGGTGAGACCCTCGAAACTTTCGTCGGCCACGACCAAGCGGAAGTTGAGCGTCGGATCGCGCAGGCCGCGCACGCCGCAGCCGCGCTGCGTGCCACCGGCTACGCTCGGCGCGCGCAGTGGATGACCGCCGCGGCGGACATCCTCGACTCCGACGTCGAGCGCGTGGCCACGATGCTGACCCTGGAGATGGGCAAGCCCATCGGCCAAGCCAGAGCCGAAGTCCTCAAATGTGTCAAGAGCATGCGCTTCTATGCTCAGCACGCGGAGTCGTTCCTTGCCCCCGAGCCTCTTGCCGACCCGGCGGTGGTAGGCGCGTCGCAGGCATGGACGGTCTGGCAGCCGCTCGGTGTCGTGCTGGCGGTGATGCCCTGGAACTACCCGCTGTGGCAAGTCATCCGGTTCGCCGCGTCTGCGCTGATGGCGGGCAACACCGGTCTGCTCAAGCATGCTTCGAACGTCCCGCAGTCGGCGCTCTATCTCGACGATCTATTCGAGAAGGGCGGTTTCCCTGCCGGGTCGTTCCGCACCCTGCTCATCGGCTCCGCAGGCGTCGCGGCGGTCATCGAAGACGACCGCGTCAAGGCCGTTACCCTGACCGGTTCCGAACCCGCTGGACGTTCGGTGGCGGCGATTGCGGGCCGGGAAATCAAGAAGGCGGTGCTTGAACTGGGCGGCTCTGACCCGTTCATCGTGATGCCAAGCGCGGACGTCGACGCCGCGTCGACGGTGGCGGTCAAGGCCCGCATCTCGAACAATGGCCAATCCTGCATCGCCGGCAAGCGCTTCATCGTGCACGCCGACGTCTACGACGAGTTCGCCGGCCAGTTCGCCGCAAAGATGGGTGCACTCGTGGTGGGGGACCCAATGGATGAGGCCACCGAGGTCGGACCGCTGGCCACGGCGTCCGGCCGCGACGAGGTCGCGGAGTTGGTCGACGATGCCGTTGCCAAGGGCGCCGAGGTGTTGGTAGGTGGTTCGCCGCTCGACGGTCCCGGGTGGTTCTACTCTCCCACCGTGCTCGCCGCCCTCACCGACGACATGCGGGTGGTGATGGAGGAAACTTTCGGCCCGGTCGCCTCGCTCTACGAGGTCGCTAACCGTGACGAAGCGGTGCAGGTGGCCAATCAAACCACCTTCGGGCTCAGTTCGGCGGTGTGGAGCAACGACCCCGACGAACAGGACTGGTTCATCCGCAACCTCGACGCAGGCGCGGTCTTCCTCAACGGCATGACGATCTCGTACCCAGAGCTGCCATTCGGCGGCGTCAAGGACTCAGGCTACGGCCGCGAGCTGGCGGCCGCCGGCATCCGCGAGTTCTGCAACCTCAAGACCGTCTGGAAGGCCTGAGGCCAAGGATTCGCCACGCCGGCGCGGAGGGCGCTGCCCCGCGAGTCCGTTGAAAGGGGGCAGCGCCCGTGTACGCATCCGGTCGCGGGATGGTCGATACGTGGGACCGCAGGGCGCGGCCCAGTTGATCGCGGTTGACCGCGTCCACCCAGCCCGATGTCGTCACCAGTGGCGGCGGCCCGATCCTCGGTGGCCTCCTAATTGGCCGACCATGCCGCGTTGTGCGCGAACGACTCGGGGTTGTGGGTCTCGGTGACGTGGCGCGCGCGCACCTCCGCGCCCAAAGCGCCGGCGGCGCTGGCGACCGGCTGCGCCATCGCCGTTCCGTGCCCAGTCGCCGAGTGGTAGATCACGGCCAGCTTCGTCGTGACTCATCTTGAACACGTCGGTTGTTTGTGTGGATGC
>JAOPWT010000346.1 GCA_025965555.1 Mycobacterium sp. | reverse complement strand
CCGCTGCGCCGGTAACGCAATTGCCGTATCCCTGGCACGACGGATAGTCAGCGTGGAGTCTGGGCACGGTGTCCTCTCTCGATGGTGGGGCGGGCTGAACGGTCAACTGCGCTTGCGCGGCGCCCCTGCGACTCCCATGCCGCCGTCGGGGTGAATGACGTCGCCGGTGATGCCACGGGCGCGATGCGAGGCCAAGAAGACGTAGCTCCAGGAGTGGTCTTCGGCCGACAACGCCACCTGCAGTGGAACGCGGGCCGCGAGGTCCTCGGCTCGCCCGGGAGCCGCCGCGATGCTGCGATCCGCCGTACCAAGGCTGGCGAGCCCCCGCAGGTCGGTACCGAGAGTGCCGCCGGGGGCGACGCCATTGACCCTGATGTGTGGAGCGAGGTCGTGGGACAGCGCAGTCACCAGTCCGCGGACGGCGAACTTGGAGGCCACGTACATCACGCCGCCGCGACCGGGGTAGTACCCGGACGTCGACTCGGTCAGCAGGATGACGGGATGTGCGGATTGGTTCAGTGCGGGAAGGGCGGCCTTCACCGAGTGCAGATGACTCTTGACGTTGATGCGAAAGATCTCGTCGAACGCGTCGTCGAGGACGTCGGCGTCGAGATCGGTGATGCTGCGGTAGAAGTCGAAGACGCCCACACAGTTGACGAGGACGTCGAGGCCCCCGAATGTCGCCACGGCGGCGGCGACGGCATCGTCGTTGGCCGCACGGGTGGAGGCGTCCCCGCACGTGACCGGCACGTCGGGGTGCTCGGCGCTCAGGGCCGAGCACTTGCGCTGATCACGCTCGAGGACGGCCACGCGCGCACCCTCTTCGAGGAAGGTCGACACGACCGCGCGGCCGATTCCCGATCCGGCGCCGACGATCAGAGCACGCCGATCGGCGAGCCAGCCGGTCACCAAGACTCCGGTGCCGACTCTGCGGGCTGATCGCCGACCAGGGATCCGAACGGATTCCCGATCATCGCCGAGAAGGTGGCAGTGCCCTGCCACGTCAGGGCCTCGGCTTCCAGTGGGCACAACGCCACCCACTGACCCGATCGTTGCGATTCGATCAGCAAGCGGGAACCGTTGCGAGTGTCCACTCGGGTGATGCGAACCTCGGCGAATTCATTGCCGAACGTGATCGGTTCGCCGACGGCGTGTTCCAGCAGTGCACTGCGCTGCTCGCTCGACCGTTCGTTGGACGACGTCGTCACAGGAACACCGCGAGGTTCTGCATGCGGATCACGGAGTCGTCGACGTAAATCGTGCGACGGGCGAGCCGCCATTGCCCGCCCTCACGCCGCAACAGGTCCTCGCGCCCCGCAGAGAGGAAGGCGCCCTCGCGCACGTCCCCTCGACTGCGGAACAACAGCGTGGCCGACTCGACGACCAGGTGGTCGGGATCGACGGTGGCGAAGGTGCGCACGTTCGACAGGTGGTGACGCAGCCGCGACGGCGGATCCTCGGTCCAGGCGTGCTCGGTGAGGAAGCGGGCCACCCGGCGAGACAGCGAGTACTTGTCCTCGTCGAAATGCGCCATGCCAGGAGCGGTGTCGTAGCCGGCGGCCAGTGCCGTCGTGACCCTGACCGGCATGAGGTAGTGGATGTCCTCGGTAAGGGTCTCGAGCCATTCTGAGTATGCCTGCGCATCGAACAGGTACGTCTCATCCACCAACCACTGGTGCGCCAGGAGATGCCGTTCGTCGCCGAACCCGAGCGAACTGCCGGTTCTCGTGACGCGGGATGCGTTGGCGCCGAGCGGGGATCGACTGGAATGGGTGTCCACGACATCGCTCATATCCGCGGCGCCGCCTGGCGTTCACCGTTGGTCGCAGCACGGTTCGGCGGCGCGTCGAGCACCGGGTCGGCGTTCGATCTGTCCAGGTCGTCCGCCCAGCGCCGCAGAAGTTCGCGCTGATTGAACTCGCTGTACCCCTGCCGCGCGATGCCCGGGCCGCTGAATCGGTCGGCGGACAGCGGCGGCGCCACCTCGGTACCATCGGTGAGCAGACCCATCCGGCTGTTGAGCAAGAGACGGCGGGCCATCGACCCCGCAGCGGTATTCGTCAGCGAAACCCAGTTCTCGACGTCGTCCTGTTCGAACATGCCGGTGCTGCCGAAACACATGAGATAGGCCTTGTAGGACAGCGCCTTGAACTCCTCCGGGGCCGCCGCGTCAACGGCGAACCAGGACAGTACCTCGGTCTCGTCTTCGCTGATCGGCTGCCACTGCCGCAGCGTGATGAACGGCAACACGTCGTCACTGGTGCCGACCTTCGGCCAATTGTGCACGAAGGATAGGTTCGGGTACAGCGACGCGGCACTGAACATGAAGCCGTCGGTACCGATGATGGCTAGTTGTTCGGATGACCAGGATTGCTTCATCCGCTCGATCATCGGATCGGGGTATCCGACGTACCGCAGCCGTTCTTCCAGCGTTCCGTCGGGAAGCTTGTAGGTGGTTCCGCCGCCACCTCCTGCCCAATACAGGGCTCCCTCTTTACGTTTCGCGGCGTTGGGCTCACGGAACAGGCCGATCTCCACCACCGAGGTGTGAGTCTGGGGCGTGTGGTACATGTCACCGGCGAAGTTCTCGGCGCCGATCTTCCAGTTCGCCTTGATCCGCCACCGTTGCGGTCCGCGCAGCTCGATGCCACCCGGGCTCTGCTTCGTGTAGAAGTCGAGGTAGAAGCGGAAGTCGCCGAGATAGTCCTGCAGCGGAGGCGCTTCGGGGTCCAGGCTGAGAAAGATCATGCCGTTGTAGACGGCGATGTTCGGCGCAGGCAGGAGCCGCTGTCCCTTGCGGGCGAATCCCTCCTCGCCGCCGTAGGCCTCCTGGTGGAACGGCAGCCCGACGATCCTGCCGTCGTTGCGATAGGACCAGCCATGATAGGGGCAACGGAAGTGCGATGCGTTGCCCATCTCCGCGCGGCAGACCTGCATCCCGCGGTGCAGACACATGTTGAAATGGGCGCGGATGGTGCCGTTTTCGTCGCGGGTGACAATGAACGAGTCCTCCAGGATCCGGCGCACGACGTAGTCACCGGGCTGCGCGATCTCGGATTCGTGGCCAACGAAGATCCATGCCCGGCCGAAGATGTGTCGCTTCTCCAGCTCGAAGATCTCCCGGTCGTTGTAGATGTGGGCCGGGATCATGCCTCGTCGTACGTCATCGAAGACTCCGGACTGATCGGTCATGACACCTTCCTTCTACGCGGGGTCCGTGCCTCTTCATCTGCGAGGCGCTCCCCGTCGGACAGAACTTCCCATTGCCGGCGGCGGACCGCGCGACATTTGACCGCGCCGGAAAATCCGTCGCTCACAACGTCTTCGAAGCCGATGTACATGTGATAGCCGCACTTTCCGCTCGATCGTCGCGAGGAGATTGTGCGCGTCGATGTAGATGCTAAGACGTAAGGCATGAATAGTACAGATATCGTACTATATGTTCAATACATGAGCGTCGGGCGCGTTGATGAGCTAACCGCCCCTTGCGGCGGGTGTCGACCGTCCCCAGCCGGCGTCCTTGGTGATCTCCTTGAGCAACGGCACCACGCGGTAGGGCAACGGTGTCGTCAGTGCCAGCGTGGTCGTCGAGTGAACCACGCCGGGGGTTGCGACGATCTGCTCGATCAACTGCTGCAGGCCGGCCTGGGTCTCGGTGGCAGCGCGCACCAGCAGATCCTCGCGTCCGGTTGTCGCGTGGATCTCCAGCACCTGGGGTATCCCCTTGAGCGCTTTGACGATTGCGCCCAGGCGTCCCTGTTGCACCTCGAGCCCGATGAAGGCCTGGGTGGCTACTCCGGCGTGTGCGAGGTCGAGTTCGGGCCGGTAGCCGGTGAGCAGACCACCGTCCTCGAGCCGCTTCAGGCGGGATTGCACGGTGTTGCGCGAGATGCGCAGAGTCGACGCCATTTCCACGACGCCGGCTCGAGCGTCGCGCGCGAGCATCTCGAGCAACTCGACGTCGAGCCGATCGATGCTGAGCATCCGAACCACCTCACTAAGTGTCGTTTCCCACCAGCTGAACGGTCAGGTCAGTTGAAATGACATTAGTTGACCGAGAATCCGACCAAGGACAGTCTTGACTGTACTTCCGAATCACATGCGTGTGTCGGCATCACCAACAGCTGGGCGGGATACCACCTTGACAGATCTTCGTACGGCCGGACCGGATTCCCTATTGAATGATCGCTACCGGCCGTCGTCCGGTCCGGTTCTGCTGACTGGGGTGCAGGCGATCGCGCGACTGATGGCCGAACAGCACGAACGTGATGCGCGCGCGGGGCGGCGCGTCGCAACCTTCGTCTCTGGCTATCAAGGCAGTCCCCTCGGAGGTCTTGACCAGCTTTTGGCCGGTCTGCCGGAGCTCAAGTCGGAGCACCACGTTCACCTGGTGCCCGGCGTCAACGAGGAACTTGCGGCCACATCGGTATGGGGCAGCCAGAACGACCTGCCGTCGGGTAGTGGCTCCTACGACGGAGTCATCGGCTTCTGGTACGGCAAGGGACCCGGACTCGACCGCGCCAGTGATGCTTTGAGGCATGCCGCGATGTTCGGCGCGAACCCCACCGGTGGCGCGGTCGCCCTCGTCGGCGACGACCCCGGTGCAAAGTCCTCGAGCCTCCCAGTGGCCAGCGAACGGTCCCTCGCAGCGCTGTCGATGCCGATCTTCTTTCCGCGCAACGCCGAAGAAGTCGTTGCCTTCGGCATGTACGCCGTTGCATTGTCCCGTGTTTCGGGATGCTGGCCCGCCATGAAGATCGTCGCCGACGTGGCCGATGGCGTGTGGACGCTGGACCGTGACTTCACCGACTTCGACATCACCGTTCCAGCGATCGAATGGGACGGGCGACCCTGGACCTACCGTCAGCGTCTGTGCGCCGCCCCCGCCGACAGCCTGATCGCCGAGGCCGATCTCTACGGCCCCCGCTGGACGATGGTGCGAGCGTTCAACGCAGCCAACGAGATCGACCGCATCGAGGTGGACCCGGCGCAGGCGTGGCTGGGCGTCGTCGCCGTCGGCACTGCCTATGACACCGTGCGCGAGGCACTCGTCCAACTGGGTGTCACCGACCAGGATTTGGCGCGCAGCGGTATCCGCATCCTTCGCGTCGGTATGCCTTACCCGCTTTCGCCCGAGATCGTTTCGCGACTTGGCCGCGGCGTCGAGCAGGTGCTCGTGGTCGAGGACAAGTCGGCATTCGTCGAGACTCAGGTCAAGGAGATCCTGTACGGCCAGACCCACGCGCCGCAGGTCCTTGGCAAGCACGGCGCGGCCGGTGACATCCTGATCCCGCCGGACGGTGAACTCACTGCTGCGCGCCTGCTGGCACCGTTGCGTACGGTGCTCAAGGACAGGTTGGCACTTGCCCCCGTTGCACCACCGTCGCTGCAATTGACAGTGCTGCCGACGAGTCGAACCGCGTACTTCTGCTCTGGCTGTCCGCACAACCGCTCCACCGCTGTGCCGGAGGGTTCCCTGGCAGGCGGCGGCATCGGCTGCCACACCCTGGTGACGATGTCCGCACGGTCGGACTCTGCGGTCACCGCGCTGACCCAGATGGGCGGTGAGGGTGCGCAGTGGATCGGTCAATCCTCGTTCACCGATGTCCGACACATCTTCCAGAACATCGGCGACGGAACGTATTTCCACTCCGGACAGCTTGCCGTTCAGGCGTGCGTCGCCGCCGGAGTGAACATCACCTACAAGATCCTGTACAACTCCGCCGTCGCGATGACCGGAGCCCAGGACGTCGCAGCGGGCCTGACGGTTCCCGAACTCACGCACAAACTGCGCGCCGACGGAGTTGCCAAGGTGATCATCTGCGCCGACGAGCCGCAGCGGCACAGGGGCGCGAATTTCGCCGACGGCGTTGCGCTGTGGCATCGTGATCGTCTCGACGAGGCGCAACGACTCCTGCGTGACGTCCCGGGTGTCACCGTCCTGATCTACGACCAACAATGCGCAGCCGAGGCACGACGAAAGCGCAAACGCGGAAAGCTGCCCGCTCGGCTGACCCGCGTGGTCATCAATGAGGCGGTCTGCGAGGGCTGCGGCGACTGCGGCGTCAAGAGCAACTGCCTGTCGGTCCAGCCCGTCGACTCCGAACTGGGTCGCAAGACCCGCATCGACCAGAGCACGTGCAACACCGACTACACCTGCCTGGACGGCAACTGCCCGTCCTTCGTCACAGTGGAAGTTCCCGCTGAGGGTGCCCCCGCCGTCGCGGCGGATCGTCC
>JAOPWT010000297.1 GCA_025965555.1 Mycobacterium sp. | reverse complement strand
TCGGCCATGGCCGCTGGTGCGGCGGCGATAGCCACCGCGGCAGCGCCCGCCGCCAACACTGGTGTGATGTATTTCAGTCCTACTCGCATGGTGCTACTCCTTTGATGGTCCAATCTGGACTCATTCCAAGAATTGCGGTCCCGCGAACCCACGTCGTCACCGCTGACACCCATCCATGCCCCCCACCAACTGGCATCCTTGCTTTATCTGTCAGCCGCCAGCGGCGCTGCAGGTGATTCCCAGATGGGAGGGGCACAATGATGCGCGACCAACGCGGCTTCTACGGCCAATACCCCGCAGTCTGAACGTCTCCTACGTCGGCCCGCCATCCGAGATCCCCACGGATGGCGGGCCGACCGCGGCGTTAGGGGCAGTGATGGAACACCAAACCAGGGCCCGGCCCGACGGGTTCACCACCGATGGGCGCCGATCATCGGCGCAGACCTACCCCCGAAAATCGTTGTTGTGGTTGTCGCCGTCGCCATCGCGGTGGTGATCGTCGTGGCAAGTATTCCAGTCGAAGTTGAAGCCCCATTCCGGGCGCCAGAATTCCCCTGGGCACCAGTGGTATAGCGGCGGAGGGCCAAAGCCGGGCTCGGCTTGGGCGGTACCCGACGCCAGCCCCAGACCTCCGCACACCAACATCGTCGTTGCAAACCCTGTGATTCCTCGTTTCATGACTACTTTCATGTGCCAGTAGATGCCCTCGGCGGCGTCGTATTAACCTGGCCAGGATCGTATAAGTCGCTGAAAGTCGCTGGGAGGATTGGTTTTAGCACTCCGACGTCGGCGCTGCGGTGAGTGATCCAGCCCACTACGGATTTGGGTAACAGCCCTGGTGGATACCTCGATAGAGCAAGTGAGGGTCTCACATCGCACGACTGTGCAGCGGTATTGCAGTGCGACGCATCCTCGAACGAGCATCGCCATTCCTCGAAGCGAAGCCGCCTGTCAAGCGTAAGGCGGTCGCGGGCGGTGCCGGCTTTCGGATCTGTCGACACGATTCGGAGGTAGGCCCACAACACTGAAGGAGCACAACAATGGGTTTCAAGAAAACGACGGCGCGAGCCGCGATCGTGGGCGCGTTGGGCTTTAGCGCTCTCGGGTTGGGCGTCGGTCTGGGCACGGCGTCCGCCGACCATGGGAATGGTGGGCAGTCGTGCTGGCCGCAAAACTGCCAGGGCGACCAACGCGGTGACGTTGGACAGGATCACCGTGGAGACGGTGGTGCCGGTCGCCCGTGGGGCAACCAGTGGCAGCCAGATCAAGGCCGAGGAGATCAGGGTGGCTGGGACCAGCGGCCATGGGATCAGCGCGGCGTCGACGACGCCCGTGGGGACCATCAGCCCTTCAACTGGCAGGGGCAACGTGTTGAGCCGTACTTCGACAACGACCGCGGTGCCTGGGGGTTCTGGTTCCTGGGCCTGTGGATTCCGCTGTGATCGAAATCGCCAGCGTCGTACTGGCCAACCTCGAGGCACAGCAGCTGGCCAAGGTAGCTACAAGGCCGCTCACGTCCGGGAGGTGCTGACCGGATATAGGTCTGGCACACCCGAGACGGCCGAGCCCAATGAGCCTCGGCCGCAGTACCAGCCCAACGTTCCCTTGAAGCAAACGTACGCATTCAAGGCAGACGAATTAGGAAAGCCCCTGACCGTCCGCCCACGGGGCGGCTGACATGAAATTCATTGTTGCTCTTGACTTCGAGTGACGATTCTCGACATCCTGCGATCTGACGCGATAAGTAGGCCATTGCGACGGGGCAGGTCCTATCGCACTGGACAATTGAGGTCCAGCATGCTGGATTGCCTCGAGGCCAGCCGCAGGAGCAACGAAAACGCCTTGCACGTGTTATGGCCACGGCCAAAGGCTTTCGGGATGCAACGATCGATCAGGCGCCGCGGGCCTCGACAGCGGGCGCTGCCAGCCAGGCGAATGCTCCGAGACGCGGGCGCAGCCAGCTGTCGACGCTCCAAGTAGAGCCGGCCGCCGCGAAGAACAGTGCCAGCGAGGCGAAGATGTAGCCGACCGAAGGCCCGAGATCTGTCATCCCGGACTGGAAGGGCAGGTGGAAAGCCTCGGCACCCGACCAGATGCCGAACGAGAGGATCGCCGAGCCGACGAACGCGGCATTCGACAGCACTCCAAAGATGAGGGCGAGGGCCGCGAGCGTCTCGATGATAGCGATGACCACCGCAAAGACGGGCGGATTCGCCATGCCAACCATGTTTGTCAGCGCCAGCCACTGGTGGATGACGGGCGTGTTGACCTGCGAGACCTTGCCGAGCTCGTCGTGCAGGGTCTGCCCGTGGATGAACCCGGGCTGCCATTTGAAACTCGCGTCGCAGGCCCAGAGCACTCCGAACAGGATGCGCACCACTGCGGCGCCCCGCAGCCAGCGCCGCCCGAAGACGACGGAACGTGTGGTGCTGAGGGACGAATCTGCAGCAGACGGGGTGTCGAGGGTCGTGGACACAGCGGTGTACCTTCCGGTTGGCCGAGGTTTTGGTCTATCGAACACGAGCTGGCTGGCAAGTTGGTTCACGGTCGCTGGGAATGACCCGGACTGCGCGGTCCGGTTGCATCGGGTAGTTGGTTTGTGATCCTTGAGGAGCAAACCAATGCCGCCGGCTGTGACCGCCGATACGTTGGCTCTGCCACGGGTGGCCGCGCCGGCGCCCGCCGAAACCGAACGCCCAGTGACGATGAACGCGTCGGCTCCTACTGGAACCCAATCCCAGCCGACAGCCGGCGATCACACGGTCATGCCGGGCAAACCATGGGCTGCTATCAGGCTCCCTGAAATAGACGCCCACACAGGCGATTTGGAGTCGCCAAGCCTACGTTCACAACTTCAAAGGTCGCAGCGCGCCAACGGTACTCACGACCGAAGTAGTGAAGTCACTAACAACCAACGGGGCAGACTGACCGTGATTCATCTGATGAACGCGGCGGAAATTGCCGCTACCGTCACCTCGATGGTCAGTCGAGTCGGCGTGGATCCGAACAGCGATCCCGGCACCGCGAGTATGGAGATGCTGCTGGCCGCGTTAGGACGCCCCCAACTTTACCGGGCAGGATCGCCAAACGTATTGTGCTCATTGCGATTTCGCCTGCACCTAATTGCGCGGGCAAGGCTGGAGCAGGTAGCGTGGACGGCAACGAAGGGGAGTAGCCCCCAATCGGGTAATCGACATACTGGCCCGTGGCAGCAGCCGCGTCGCCCGGTTGCCCAGAGCGGCTGAGTGGCCGGTGGGCGAGACCTTCGGCCGCACAGACCGTTTCGGTTACCGGCCGGAGGCATCTACTCGATCCCCCAACGGCAGCCACCAACCAAGGAGTTGTTGGTGTTCGCTGCTACTAAGCTTCGGCATCATTTTCGTCGCCGAACTGGGCGACAAGTCGCAGCTGATGGCGATGACGTTTGGGCTGCGCTATCCCTGGTGGGTGGTGCTCGGAGGCATCACCGCCGCCACCATCGCGGTACACCTGATCTCGGTCGCGGTCGGCCACTACCTGGGCGCGGCCTGCCCACCCACCCGCGCCCAGCGCACCACCGCACCCGCGTTCTTCGCGGTCATGTCCGCGTTCGTGCTTGCCGAACTCGGCGACAAGACGATGCTCGCGACGGTCACCCTCGCCGCGGACAACGACTGGGTGGGAGTGTGGATCGGCTCCACACTGGGCATGGTCGCCGCCGACGCGCTCGCGATCGTGGTGGGGGCGATCGCGGGCAAGCACCTTCCCGAGCGGTTCATCCAGCTCACCGCGGCCGCGTTGTTCCTGGCCTTCGGCGTCGGCATGCTCGTCGGTGGCATCTTTCCGGCGGCGCCGATCCCGGTGGTCGTCAGTAGCGCGGCTTCCGTCGTCGTGTTGTTCGCCGTCATCCTGCGCGCGCTGCCGAAACGGTTGCGTCCGACGGCGATGCGAACCGAGCCTGTGTCGCTCACCGAGAGCGTCGAGCCGGGCTCGGGCAAGGAGCCCGACGTGCGGTTAGCCCTGCTTCGCGCGGTTGGACCCGTATGAGGCGGGTCGGCGTTCAACCGGCACGATCGAGCGAATGCCCGAGGGTGCGGCCCGCCGCACTTCGCGCCGAGGGGGCAGGCGGATGGTTAGCTCAACACGTTGACCGGCCGGTAGCGCCGCTGGGTGCTGACGGGTAAGCACAGACTCCAGCTGGCGGGAACGTTGATGGGTGTGAGCGGCAACGACATCGGTGCGCTGGCACGCAATTGTTGAGTGAGCCCAGATCGGGCCAGCCATCAAGGGAGTGCCGCCTTGCCAATCAGACTCAACAACATCACACCGCCGATTTTCGGCGGGAGCTGCGGGGGCAGCGGTCGGCTCTGCCCCGGCAGGTTGATCCAGTTCGCGTGAGCTTGCGTCATGACATATAAGCCGCCTCAGCGGCCCGGCCGGTTGTCCATGCCATGGGTCACCTCCGCACGCGGCACTTCCGATGCGAGAGTAGGGCAGGCACCGGTGCGCGCGCGCCTGGTGTCGCTGTTGCTGCGCCCGACGACCCTGTCACTGACTGTCGGGATCGTGGTCGCCGCGACGCTCATTGCGGCCGAGACCCTCCTGGTGTATCTGCTCAAGCAGGTCGCGCCCGGGATGGCGTTCGGCGTGATCTACCTGATCGGCGTGCTGGTGATCTCGACTGGGTGGGGGTTCGGGCTGGCGGTGACGATGTCGGTGGCCAGTGCGCTGGCCTTCGACTACTTCCATGTGCAGCCCGGGGGCATCGTCCCAGACTCCGCGGCCGACGTGGTGGTCATCACGATGTTCGTAGTGGTCGCGTTGGCGGCGAACACCCTCGCCGCCGTGGCCCGGGCGCGCGCCGCCGAGGCCGATCAACGCCGCCAGGAGGCAGATCAACGCCGCCGGGAGGCCGACCTCGCTGCGGAGCGGGCTCACGCGCTCGCGGAGCTACAGGCCGCGTTGCGGCGGGTGGCGACACTAGTCGCACGCGGGGTCACCCCGGCTGAGATTTACGCAGCCGTGGCGACGGAGTTGGCCCGGTGCCTGGGGGTGTACTACTCGGCGCTGTGGCGCTATAAGCCTGACGGCGCGGCCACGCTACTCGTGGTCCGCGATGCCGACCCCGGGTTGAAGACGATGCCTGTCGGTGCGCGGTTTTCACTCGAGGGCGACAGCGTCCCGGCGATGGTGTTGCGCACAGGCCGCCCCGCCCGGATGGACAGCTACGAGAATGCTGCAGGTTCCACCGCCGCACGGCTCCGCGATCTGGGCCTCCGCGCGGCGGTGGGTGCGCCCATTGTCGTCGACGGCCGGGTGTGGGGGGCCGCCATCGTCGGCTCGTCGCGACCCGAACCCCTGCCCCCCGACACCGAGGCGCGGGTCGCCGACTTCACCGACCTCGTCGCGACCGCGATCGCCAACGCCCAGGTCCACGCGGAACTTACCGCGTCTCGGGCCCGGATCGTGGCGGCGGCCGATGATGCGCGGCGGCGTTTGGAACGCGATCTGCACGACGGCGCCCAACAGCGGCTGGTGTCACTGGGCCTTCAAGTGCGCGCCGCGGAGGCTTCGGTGCCCTCCGAACTGCAGCCGCTCAGGGAACAGATTTCTGACATCGTCGATGGTCTGGTGGCCGTGTCGGAGGAGGTGCAAGAGATCTCACGCGGGATTCATCCCGCGATCCTGTCCAAGGGAGGACTCGGCCCCGCGCTCAAGACGCTGGCCCGCCGTTCTGCGGTCCCGGTGGAGCTCGATCTCGCCGTCGACCGACGGTTGCCGGAGTCCGCCGAAGTGGCCGCCTACTACGTCGTCGCCGAAGCACTCACCAACGCCGCCAAGCACGCGCGAGCCTCGCAGGTGACCGTGCGCGCCGAGGCCGAGGACGCCAACCTTCACCTCTCGATCCGGGACGACGGCATCGGGGGAGCCGACTCAGCTATGGGATCTGGACTCACCGGTCTGATCGACCGCGTCGAAGCGCTCGGGGGAAAGATTGCGGTCTCGAGTCAGCCCGGAAGCGGGACGTCAGTGCTTGTCGAGATCCCGGTCGGAGTTCAGCGGGGTGCGGTCGCGGTAAGCGGCTGATCCCTCCCAAAAT
>JAOPWT010000301.1 GCA_025965555.1 Mycobacterium sp. | reverse complement strand
CTCTCCTACCGACGCGTACGCCTTGAACGGGTCGCTGAGGTCCAGCGTCAGCTGCATGTCCTGGTAACCGGGGACCGGTGGCGGCGGAATGGGGACCGAGACCGGCGGAGAGAACGGCAACACCACGTTGACCGAACTGCCCGCCGTCTTGGCAGGCACCACCGGATCGGGCGGTGCCACCTCCGGCTTGGGTACTTCCTTGATGGGGGGCTTGTCGCGCTTCCGATTCGTCGGTCCGCTGGTGTCCGGCGTCGCGGCATCCGGAACCGTGAGGGTGCCAGGAACCCTCCCGTTGCCGAAGATGCTGAGCGGCCTGCCGAACATGTCGCGCAGTTGAGTGGCGATCGTCTGCGGGATGTCGAAGATGCTTGCGGGCGTCGAACTCGTCGGCGCGGGTTCGCTGGGAGCGGGCGGTTCACTGCTCGGTTGCGGCTCGGGCGTGTTGCCGGGGTCCACCGGATCGGCGGTCGCGAGCCCTGCTCCCAGGCCAGCCATCAGCAACGCTGCAATGAGCGCGCTAATCACGAGCAACACGCGGAGCACGGCGTTCGGCACCACCCTCCCATTCCAGCTAAATTTGACGCTTGATCAGGGAAAACGCTCTTAGCTGATTGTCTCATACGAAACTGCTGAGACGTCAAAAATAGTCGATCGGCAGCGAACGCTGCACAGCCCGGCCGCACCGCGGCCGCCAGAATCCAAGACGGTTGCAGCGGTAAGGTTCGCACGTGGCTACCAGTGACACGTTGCGCGATCACGGGGACCCTGGCGACGCCCCGTCCATTCCGCCCCCTCTGACGCCGCCCGTGAATGCGATCCGGCCGTCGGCCGCCGAGGAGGCGCGCACGATCGCCGCCTCGACCAACACCGGCACTCTGGCGACGTTGACGACGACCGGTGACCCATGGGCGTCGTTCGTCACCTACGGACTGCTTGGCGGCGCGCCCGTGCTGTGCGTCTCCAACCTCGCCGAGCACGGCCGCAACCTGGCCGGTGACCCCAGGGCCAGCATCGCCATCGTCGCCGCGGCGACCGACAGTGATCCGCTCGCCAATTCGCGGATCACGTTGGCCGGTGTCGCCGAGAAGCCGACGGGCGACGACCTCGCCGCCGCCCGCCAGGCCCACCTCGACGCCGTTCCTGCGGCGAAGTACTACGTCGACTACAGCGACTTCACCCTGTGGGTCCTGCGCATCGACCGGGTCCGCTGGGTCGGTGGCTACGGCCGGATGGACTCGGCCGCAGGCCCCGATTACGCGGCCGCTGAGCCCGATCCGGTGCAGGCCGGCGCCGCGGGTGCCATCGAGCACCTCAACGCCGACCATGCCGAGGCCCTTGCCGCGATGGCCAGGACGCTCGGCGGCTACCCGGACACCACCGCCGCCACCTGCACGGGCGCCGACCGCTACGGCCTCGATCTCAAGGTGACCACCGAGCGCGGCGTGGCCTACACCCGCGTCGGGTACGCCCAGCGGATCGACTCCTACGACCAATTGCGGTCGGCCACGGTCGAACTGACCAGGCGGGCACGTCAGGGCTGAACCGGCCGGCAGTGCAATACGATCAACGCGTGCCCGACCGCCCCGACACCTGGCAAGCCGCCTTCGACCTCATTCGCACCCGCGGCTATGAGCGCCGCGAGGAACCGTTCAAGCTGGCCAGCGGCCAACTGAGCCATGACTACATCGACGGCAAGTACGCAATCGACACCGGCGAGCGACTCACCGTAGTCAGCCGCGCGGTGGCCGACCTCGCCACGCAGAGCGGCATCGAGTTCGACGCCGTCGGCGGCCTGACGATGGGCGCCGACCCGCTTGCGCACGGCATCGCCATGGTGACCGGCAAGGCCTGGTTCTCCGTCCGCAAGGAGCAGAAGCAGCGCGGCCGCGAGCAGTGGATCGAAGGCACCCGCATCGAGCAGGGCACCCGTGTCCTGCTGGTCGACGACGTCATCAGCACCGGTGGGTCCACCGAGATCGCCTTCGAACGCGTCGTCGCCGCGGGTGCGGTCGTGAGCGGTGTCATCCCGATGGTCGACAGGGGCGACGTCGCCGCTGGTCGATTCGCACGCCGCAACGTGCCGTTCGCGGCGCTCGTCACCTACCGCGATCTGGGCATCGAACCGGTCAAGGACGTCTGAGCGAAACCCGTAGGGATTCAGCGCCAGAGCGTCAACACCTCGTAAGGGCAGTGGCAGAGACGCGTCCGCCGCGCGCATCGTGAAATGGTGACTCTGCTCGATCATCTGCCGTCCATGCGCCGCGCTGCTCCCCAGCGCATCGCCGCCGAGGAATGGCCGCACACCACCGCCGTCGACGACCTTGGCAGGCTGTGCGTCGGCGGCATCGCGCTGACGGACGCGGCCGCCGAGTTCGGCACTCCCGTCGAGATTCTCGACGAGGCCGAGCTACGCCAGCGGCTGCGTCGCTACCGTGCCGTGTCGGGGGACATGGTGCCCCTCCTGACCGCCGCGGCACTGCCGACCACCGTCATGCGCTGGATCGACGACGAAGGCCTCGGCCTCGCGATCCGGCGCGGCATCGACCTCGCCGCGGCACTCGCGGGTGGCGTGACCACGACCCGGATGGTGCTGCACGCGCGGGGCCTGTCACACGACGACCTGCTCGCCGGCGCGGCTGCGGCGCCTGGCCGCATCGTCGTGGAGTCGACGATGGACGTCGCGTACCTCTGCGGTAGCACCAGGAGCCCGCAACGGGTGCTGGTTGGTGCGATCGAGGGCGCGCCCGACCCCGAGCTGATCCAGCGGGTGCTGCGCGCCCCCTCGCTCGAGCTCGTCGGATTCCATTGCCGCCCAACCGATGACGTCGAGCGGTCGGTTCGGTCGCTGCTGTCGTCGATGAAGGCCGTGCTTCGCACCAACGGCAAGCTGATGACGGAGGTACACCTGACCATCGACTCGGAGACGGGTCCGCTCGAGTTGGCCGCGCAGATGGGAGAGGCCGTGGAGAACGCCTGCGCGGCGACCAGATTGCCCCGGCCCCGACTCGTGGTCGAACCCCGTTGGCCGGTGCTGAGTCTCGCCGGCGTCACGGTGTACCGGGTGGCGTCGGTGGTGCCTTCGGTAACCGGGGCGCGGGTCGTCGTCGACGTCGATGCCACCGTGACTGCCTCGGCATCGAATGGCGTCGTGGTGCTGGCGAATCGCCACCCGTTGTCGAGGACCGAACGCGTGACGGTGGTGGCAGGCGACGTCGAGATCGCGCGAAACGTCGAGCTGCCGTGTGACATTCACGCGGGCGACGTGCTGGCGGTCACTCGCGCCTGCGGCTTGAGCACTGCCCCACTGGTCGCCGTGCACCGTGGTGTGACAAGTGCGCTGACGCGGCGAATGACGATCTCAGATGCGCTGTCCCGCGACCTCGGGTACTCAGCCCGCCACGGGCACGACGAGCACCTCGGTGGGCAGAACCCCCACCGCCACGCGCTGGCCGGGAGTGAACTCCCTGGCTTGTGAGCTGCTCAACTGGGCGTGGACCACCGCGCCGTCCGCAAGTTCGACGTAGACCCGCGAGATGGGTCCGAGGAACGCCACCGACCTGACCGTCGCCGCACCCGTGTCGTCTGCGGTGACCGTCACCGACTCGGGTCGTACCATCGCCGTTCCTGCGCCCGAGGCGATCGACCCGGTCAACGTCGGCAGCTCCGAGCCGAAGAAGCTCGCGCGCCCGGATGAAACCTGTGCTGGCACTTGATTGTTCAAGCCGACGAACTCCGCGACGAAGGGCGTCGCCGGGTTCGCGTACACCTCCGCGGGCGGAGCGAGTTGCTCGAGACGGCCCTTGCTCATCACGCCAACCCGGTCCGCGACCGCGAGCGCCTCCTCCTGGTCGTGGGTGACGAACAACGTCGTCGTCCCCACCTCGAGTTGCACCCGGCGGATCTCGTCCCTCAGCTGGGTACGCACCTTCGCGTCGAGTGCGGACAGCGGCTCGTCGAGCAGCAGGACCCTCGGTCGGATCGCCAGTGCGCGCGCCAATGCCACGCGCTGCTGCTGACCACCCGACATCTCGGAGGCGTACTTGTGCGCGTGCTCGGACAGTCCGACGAGGTCGAGCATCTCGGTGGCGCGTCTGCTCCGGTCGCCCTTCGCGCTGCCACGCATCTTGAGCCCGAATTCGACGTTCTCCGAGGCAGTCAGATTGGGAAACTGGCTGTAGGCCTGAAACACCATGCCCATGTCCCGCTTGTTGGCGGGCACCGAGGTGAGGTCGCGACCGTCCACCGTCACGGTGCCCGAGGTGGCCTGGTCGAGGCCGGCGAGAATGCGCAGCGCGGTGGTCTTGCCGCATCCCGACGGGCCGAGCAGCGCGACGAACTCCCCCGGCTCCATCCGCAGGTTCAGGCCGTCGAGCGCCTTGACCGCGCCGTAGGTCCTGGTGAGATCGGTCAGTTCGACACTGACCCCCGCGGTCGATTTGACCTGAGCTGGGCCGCTCATGCGTGACGCCTCCGTCGGGTGACTAGTGAAAGTGCAAGCAGCAGAACGAAACCGAACAGGAGTGTGGCCAATGACGCGGCCACCGAGGTGGGCCCGTCGGACTTGCCGAGTGCGACGATCTCAATGGGCAGCGTCTGAAATCCGGACAGTGAGGCGATCGTGTATTCGCCGAGGACGACCGCGACCGAGATGAACGCCGCCGACAGGACACCCGACCAGATGTTGGGGACGACGACGCGGGCAATGGTGGTCATCCACCCGGCACCGAGCGAACGCGCCGCCTCCGACAGCGTCCCGAGGTCGATCGCCGACAGCGCCGCATCGATCGACCGGTATGCGAACGGCAACACCACCACGACGTAGACGAACGTCAGCGTCAGTGCGGATTCGCCGAAGAAGTACGTCACCCAGAGGTAGACGTTCTTGAGTCCGACGACGACGACCAGTGCGGGAATGGTGAGCGGCAGCAGGCAGAGAAACTCGACGACGCCCTTGGCCCACGGAGTCCGCAGCCGCACCCAGATCATCGTCGGCACCAACAGCGCCAGCATCGCCACCACGGTCAGCAGTGCGAGCAGTAACGACGTCACGATCGACTGGTACAGCGCATCGTCGGTGAACAGGTTAGTCCACGCCTTCATGGTGCGACCACCCTTGAGCAGGTTGCGGGTGGAGAAGTCGGCCATCGCGTAGAGCGGGAAGAGGAAGAACAACCCGAACGCCACCCACAGCGCACCTCTGCACACGCGCGTGGTCATCGCAGCCACCGCGACGTGCGACGGATCAGCAGGCTGTAGGCGACCATGACCAACGCCACGACGACGATCATCTCGAGCGCCAGCGCGTACGCAAAGCCGGCCTGGCCCAACACCACCTCACTGGTGAGCGCGGCGCGGATCAGCAGCGGCACGATCGGGCTGCCCTGGCTGACCAGTGCGGCGGCGGTCGCGTAGGCCGCAAAGGCATTGGCGAACAACAGAAGTACCGCGCCGAGAAACGCCGGGGTGAGCAGCGGGACGGCGACCTGCCGCCAGTACTGCCACGTGGAGGCGCCGAGGCTGACGGCGGCCTCGCGCCACTGCTCGCGCAGGCCCTCCAGTGCGGGCAGGAAGACGATGACCATCAACGGAATCTGGAAGTAGGTGTACACCAGCACCAAGCCGGGCAGTCCGTACAGCCAACCGGAACTCGCCAGATTCCAGCCGAGGTGATCCTGCACCCACAGGGTCAGCACGCCGTTCAGGCCGATCGTGGCCAGGAACGCGAAAGCCAGTGCGACGCCGCCGAATTGGGCCAACACACTGCACAGCGAGATGACGCCGCGGCGGATCATCGAGGTGGCGGGCCGCGACACGATCAACCAGGCCAGCAGCGCACCGAAGACGGCGCCGAGCACTGCGGTGCTCCCCGACAGGAACACGCTCCTACCGAGCGCGGTCAGCGCCGTCTCGGAGAACAACGCGTTGATGCGCGCCAGCGAGAATCGGCCGTCCTCGGTCACGGCACTCGCGACGACGGTGACCGTCGGCACGATCAAGAAGATCCCCACCACCGCGAAGAACGGCAGCAGCGGCAGGGAGGCCGCGAGGCGACCCCGGATGCGCTTCAGGGCAGTCAGCCGATCGCCTTGGCCCAGTTGGCCTCGAGGTATTTCTTGGCGGCGTCGCTCTGCTGCTGCGAGACGTAGGTTGCCGCGCCGTCGACCGGCGGCAGCTGCCGGTAGGCGGTCAGGTCGATGGTGCCTGCGGTGACCATGCTGTCGGCGCGTACCGGGCGTGCGCTGCCCTGCAGGAACAGGTTCTGGCCTTCGTCGCTGAAGAGGAACTCCTGCCACAGCCGGGCTGCGGCCGGATGGGGGGCGTCCTTGTTGATGGCTTGGTAGTAGTAGCCCGCCAGTGCGGCATTCGGCGGAATCACCACCTTCCAGGAGGGCAGCTTCTTGGTCTCGGCGACATTGAGGTAGTCCCAGTCGATGACGACCGGCGTCTGCCCCGATTCGACGGTGGCCGGAGTCGGGTCGACGGGCAGGAAGTTGCCCGCCTCCTTGAGCTTGCCGAAGAAGTTCACCCCGGGTGCGATGTCGTCGGGCGAGCCGCCTTGGCTCAGCGCCACCATCATCACGCCGGAGAACGCCGCGCCGGCCTGGGTCGGGTCGCCGTTGAGCGCCACCTTGCCCTTGAACTCGGGGCCGAGGAGATCCTCGACGCCCTTGATCTCCGGCACCTTGGCCGAGTCGTAGCCGATCGACATGTAGCCGCCGTAGTCGTTGACCCAGGCGCCGTCCGGGGCCTTCATCGCATCCGAGATGTCACCGAACTTCTCCACCTTGTACGGCGCGAACATGGCGGTGTTGGCTAGCGCGACGGCCTGTCCGAGGTCGAAGACGTCGGGCGCGGTGGACTTGCCCTTCTGCTGGGTGGCGGCGTTGATCTCGTCCTGGCTGGCGGCGTCGGGCTGAGCCGAGTTGACCTTGATGCCGTACTTGTCGCCGAACGCCTTGATGATGGCGCCGTAGTTGGCCCAGTCCGGCGGCAACGCAATGACGTTGAGCTCGCCTTCCTTCTTCGCGGCGTCGATCAGTCCCGAGAGGTTGTCGCCGCCGAAGGCGCTGGCCGAGGTGGCTTCACTCGCGTTCACACCTGATGAGGTCTTCTCGCCCTGGTCCTTCGATTCGGGTGGTGCGCATGCGACGAGGCCGCCGGCAACGAGGAGGACCAGAGCGAGCCGCGTTTTCTTCATGGGCGAACCTTCTTATGGGCGGGAGGCGTGACGGTGGCGCTGAGGTGACTGTGCCTGGTCGCGACGGTGAACGAACCAACCTCGGTTGGGGACCTTACCGGTGGGTCGACACCACGGCAGGTGTTCGAGGGGGACTTGCCGGTGTGGTGTTTACGCCACTGCGCGCTCGTAAGCGACGAATCGATCGCGATTGAAGCCACCGAGCGAGGCCAGTCGCCCGACACACGCTCTAGCATCAGAGGGTGGCTGACAGCGAAGCCTCGGGGGAAGCCTGGGTGGACGATCCTGTCGACGACGGCGTCGACACGGATCAATTGGCCGTTGGGCCGCCCGAGGACGGCGCGGTGCCTGCCGCAGACCCCGAGTTCGGGTACCACTTCGATGCCGATCAGCCCGAGGTCGTCGTCGAGGAGTACGTCGACGAGCCGACCGTCGCCCCCGAGTGGGTCGAGCCGGCGCCGCCCACCGAGGCGGAGGAGCAAACGTTCGATGCGTTCAACGCGACCACGTGGAACTTCAAACCCGCGCCGACCCCGTGGTACCGCACGGGGCTGTCACTCACCGTGATCGTCGCGCTGTCGATCGCGGTGGTCGCGCTCGTCGTCTCGGTCGTCTTGCTTGCCTTCCGCGGTTCGCCCGCCGAGGAGAACATCCCCGCCAACGCCCCCGGCACGTCGACGGCGCCGACCACCGAAACGGCGCCGGTCGCGACCAGCGAGGAACCTCCGCCCCCGCCGCCACC
>JAOPWT010000270.1 GCA_025965555.1 Mycobacterium sp. | reverse complement strand
ACGTGATTGAGAGGGCGCCATGGTCGATTCATATGGCGAGGCTGAGGATTGGACGAATGACAGCGCCCGCGTTTTCGTTGAAGGCGGCGTGGGACTCCTCTCCGACATGGCCGTCCGCGCCGCTGGGGCCGACGGTGGGGCGCTCGCCATCATGAACCTCTCGTCCAAGAGTCGCGAGCTGATGTACGTCACCGACTCAGTGGCTGAGCGAATCGACGAATTGCAGTTTCTCGTTGGGGAGGGCCCATGCCTGGACGCATACCGTAGCGGCCGGCCCAACACTGCCGCCGACCTCGCCGCAGCGCACAGTATCGAGCGATGGCCGGCGTTCGCCAGGGAAGCCAGGGGTGCCGGGGTAGACGCGGTGTTCGCCTACCCGGTGGGCAGTCGCGCGGCTGCGGTTGGAGTGCTTGAGCTCTACCGCCGCACCAGTGGCGCGCTGAAGGCCCAACAGCATGACGCGGCGATGCAGTACGCGGAGGCCATCGGCATCGTCCTGAGCGCGACGTGGCAGGGGCTTTCTCTACGTTTCGGCGACCTGACGGCGGACCACATCGCGCATCTGGCGGATTCTTCGCCGCTGAGCCGCAAGCACGTGCACGTCGCGGCGGGCATGGTGGCCGAGCAACTGGGCATTTCGGTGGGCGAGGCCATGGATCGAGTGCGCGCATTTGCCTATGCGTCGGGGCAGCCCCTCCTCGACGTGTCCGAAGACATCCTGGCGCACCGTGTCTCACTCGCGAGCGGGCTCGACGAATGAGGAGGGTCCATCGGGGTCTGGGGGTCCGCCAACGATCGACGGCTTGAGATCGCGGTCGGCGGGGCATGAGTCAGACATGACCCAACACGGCACCCACACCCACGGCGACGACGACTCACCCAAGGACGCGGTCAACCCGCCCCCTGGGCCGGCTGATCACGGTCGCGAGGGTGGAATGGCCACCCGCGAGGTGGCTCCCGATGTCGTGAAGAAGTCGGACCGAACGTCGGACTGACCTACGGTGCGACGCAGGTTTCGCTCGCGCCCTGCGTTGGCTGCGTGCCGCAAAGGCGTTGCACTCGAATCGATCCGACGTCATTCGTGACCAATGTGGTGCAAGTGGTGTAGCCGTCGTCGCACCGGGTAGTGGACGACGAGGTTCATCGATTATCGAGTGGAGGAACAGTGGCTAGTGGTGTTGCAACGGTGTGGGTGCCCGTGGAGGACATGAGTCGGTCTGAACGCTCGGGAAGCGCCGCATGGGGACGGTGGCGGTGGCGCGATACTCACCTTGCAGCCCGACGGCAGTTTGTACGACGAGCTCGTTCGACTCACCGATGCCGGCGTCGAGTTCATTGGTGAAGTCAGTGGCCACCCATGGGGTCGCATCGCTACGTTCAAGGACTCCGAGGGCAACGACCTGCAACTCTTCGAGCCCCCTTCCGAGTAGTCGGGCGTCGCTCAACCCCCGGTTCCAGTAGATCTGCGGCACCATGGCGGTCGATGCAACGGCGAAGAGGACCGTCGCGTGCGCGATTGGACCGGCCGAGTGTGGGTAAGTGACGAACGTTGCAGGTCGGCGAGCAGAGCCGGGCACGTGGCACGGACCCGTCGAGGTAGCACACGGAGGGGCGACGTTGAACGGTGGTGACCACGGAACGTGGGCGCTCAGTTCGGCGCGCAGGCAATCGCGAGAACTCCGGGAACGTCGGTGTCTCACCAGCCCCGTCGGCTGGCGCGACGACGTTCGCGCGCGGGTCCGCGGGCACCTGTCGGAGTTCGTCGCTCAACAGTGCCTCGAGGCGCTGCACGGCGCCAACGTCGACGTCGCCGGACGGGTGCTGTCCGAGTTCCTGGACGGCGGCAAGTGCGTACGCTCGACATTCATGTATCTGGGCTGGCTGTGCGGCGGCCAGGACGACGACGCGGCACTGCGCGCGTCGGCCAGCCTGGAACTCTTGCATGCCTTCGCCTTGATGCAGGACGACGTGATGGACGAATCCGTCCTTCGCCGCGGGCGAGCGTCGGCGCACGTCTCGTTCGGCCGATGGCACCGCGAGCGTGGTTTGACCGGATCCTCGGACAGATTTGGCGAGTCGGCGGCGATTCTGCTGAGCGATCTGTGTCTGGTGTGGGCGACCAAGATGCTGCGCCAGAGCGGGATCGGGGCCGAGGCGCTGGCTCGGGTGTGGCCGCGCTACGACGACATGCGCGTCGAGTTGGCGGTCGGTCAGTTCGCCGACCTGGTCAACGCCTCTCAATCGTTTCCCAGCCTGGAAGAAGTCCTCGACGTGCTGCGGCGAAAGTCGGGCTGCTACACGGTGCAGCGACCGCTGGAGATCGGAGCGGCGATGGCGGGCTGCACACCGGATGTCCTCGATGTGCTCGGCCGATACGGTGCCGCCATCGGCGAAGCGTTCCAACTGCGCGATGACCTTCTCGGCGTGTTCGGGTCCTCGACCGTGACGGGTAAGTCGGTTGGCAGCGATCTTGCCGCGCAGAAGGCCACCAGCGTGGTCATCGCCGCCCACCAACTGGCCCGCGAAGGTCCACGGCGGCAGCTCGCGGAACTGATGACCGCCTCGGCGCTCAGCCCCGCCGACGTCGAACGGTGGCGGGCTCTGATCGTCGCCAGTGGCGCCGTGCAGTGGGTCGAACAGCTCATCGACGAACGCCTCACCCTGGCATTGGACTGCGTCGACACCGCCACC
>JAOPWT010000243.1 GCA_025965555.1 Mycobacterium sp. | reverse complement strand
CGGCGACGGTGGGATCGCGGTGCCGGATGCGCTGCAGCAGATCGCCTTCCGCTTCGGCGCAGACGACGATCAGTTCATGACCATCGCCAAGTTGCGTGCGGCCCGGCAACTCTGGGCCAGGGTGGCCGAGGTGGTGGGCCATCCGGAGGCCGGGGCGGCGACGATCCACGCCGTCACGTCGCGACCCATGATGGCGCAGCGCGACCCGTGGGTGAACATGTTGCGCACCACGCTCGGGGCGTTCGGCGCGGGAGTCGGTGGCGCCGACACCGTCCAGGTTTACGAGTTCGACAGCTCGATCCCGGGCGGGTTGCCAGGGGTGGCAAGGACTTTCGCCCGTCGAATGGCGCGCAACACGCAACTTCTGCTGTTGGAGGAGTCGCACCTTGGACGGGTCCTCGACCCTGGCGGCGGTTCGTGGTTCATCGAAGACCTGACTCGCAGGCTCAGCGAGGAAGCGTGGAAACACTTCCAGGACATCGAGGCCAGGGGCGGATTCGTCGAAGCGCGCGATCACGTCGCAACGGAGATCGCAGGCGTGCGGCGCAGGCGCAGCGAGGACATCGCGCACCGACGGACGGCGCTGACCGGGGTCAACGAGTACCCCAATCTCGCCGAAGCGCCTCTGCCGCAGGCAGATTCGAGCTCAACGGTGGACCGGTACGCAGCGGATTTCGAGGCGTTGCGCGACCGGTCGGATGCGTATCTCGCAGCCAACGAGGCGCGCCCCAGGGCGCTGCTGCTGCCGGTGGGTCCGCTCGCCGAGCACAACGTCCGCACCACCTTCGCCGCCAACCTGCTGGCCTCCGGCGGGGTGGAGACGGTGAATCCCGGCACGGTGAACGCGGCGGGGGTCGCGCAGGCCGTGTCGGATGCCGGTGGCCCGGCGGCGGTGGTGATCTGCGGAACCGACGCGCGCTACGCCGACGAGGCCTCCGACGTGGTGGAAGCCGCTCGCGCGGCAGGCGTTTCACACGTCTACCTCGCGGGACCGGCGAAGGCCGTCGCCGATGCGGCGAGCCGCCCCGACGAATACCTGACCGCCAAGATCGACGCCGTCGCAGCGCTGTCCACCCTGCTCACCCGATTGGGGGCATAGATGACCGCCGTAAGTCCTGGCATCGCCAGTTTCGCCGACGTTCCTCTGCACGGTGATCAAGGTGGGGCTCCGGCCACCGCGTCCGCCGTGACGGAGCACGTTGCGGCCGCCGCTGCCGCGCACGGCTATTCCGCCGACCAACTCGACTGGGTCACCCCCGAGGGGATCGACGTCAAACCCGTCTACATCGCCGCCGACCGCGACGCCTCCGTCGAGGCCGGCTATCCGCTGGACACGTTCCCCGGCGCACCGCCGTTCGTCCGTGGGCCGTACCCCACCATGTACGTCAACCAGCCGTGGACCATCCGCCAGTACGCAGGTTTCTCCACCGCAGCGGAGTCCAACGCGTTCTACCGCCGCAACTTGGCCGCCGGACAGAAGGGTCTTTCGGTGGCCTTCGACCTGGCGACCCACCGCGGCTACGACTCCGATCACCCCCGGGTGGCGGGTGACGTCGGAATGGCCGGCGTCGCCATCGATTCCATCCTCGACATGCGGCAGCTCTTCGACGGCATCGACCTGTCGACGGTCTCGGTGTCGATGACCATGAACGGCGCTGTGCTGCCGATTCTGGCGCTGTACGTCGCCGCGGCAGAGGAGCAGGGCGTGCCGCCGGAGAAGCTGGCGGGGACCATCCAGAACGACATCCTCAAGGAGTTCATGGTCCGCAACACCTACATCTATCCGCCCAAGGCGTCGATGCGGATCATCTCGGACATCTTCGGCTACACCAGTGTCAAGATGCCGAAGTACAACTCGATCTCGATATCGGGGTATCACATCCAGGAGGCCGGTGCGACAGCCGATCTGGAGCTTGCCTACACGCTCGCCGACGGTGTCGAGTACATCAAGGCGGGCTTGGACGCCGGCCTCGACATCGACAAGTTCGCGCCGCGGCTCTCGTTCTTCTGGGGCATCGGCATGAACTTCTTCATGGAGGTGGCCAAGCTGCGCGCGGGCCGGCTGCTGTGGAGCGAGCTCGTCGCCCAGTTCGATCCCAAGAGCGACAAGTCGCTGTCACTTCGCACCCACTCGCAGACGTCGGGGTGGTCCCTGACGGCGCAGGACCCCTTCAACAACGTCGCGCGCACGTGCATCGAGGCGATGGCCGCGACTCAGGGGCATACCCAGTCGCTGCACACCAACGCACTCGACGAAGCGCTGGCGCTGCCCACCGACTTCTCCGCGCGCATCGCCCGCAACACGCAGCTGCTGCTGCAACAGGAGTCCGGCACCACCCGCCCCATCGATCCATGGGGCGGTTCATATTACGTGGAGTGGCTGACCCACCAGCTCGCCGAGAAGGCTCGCGCGCACATCGCCGAGGTCGCCGAGCACGGCGGCATGGCACAGGCGATTGGCGAGGGCATCCCCAAGCTGCGCATCGAGGAGGCGGCGGCGCGCACCCAGGCCCGCATCGACTCCGGTGCGCAGACGGTGATCGGAATCAACAAGTACCAGGTGGACTCCGATCAGGAGGTCGAGGTCCTCAAAGTCGAGAACAGCCGGGTGCGAGCCGAACAGATCGCCAAGCTCGAGCAACTCCGTGCCGATCGCGACGAGGCCGCCACCCAGGCGGCGCTGGCCGAATTGAGCCGTGCGGCAGGTGCTTCGGGTATCGCGGGGGAGGACGGCCTCGGCAACAACCTGATGGCTCTTGCCATCGCCGCGGCGCGGGCCAAGGCCACCGTCGGCGAGATCTCCGACGCCATGGAGAAGGTCTACGGCCGTCACCAGGCGGAGATCCGCACGATCGCGGGCGTCTACCGGGACGAGGTGGGGAGAGGCCAGAACGTGCGAAACGTGGCAGCTGCAACGGAACTGGTCGAGCGCTTCGCCGAGGCGGATGGCCGCAGGCCGCGCATCCTGGTCGCCAAGATGGGCCAGGACGGCCACGACCGTGGCCAAAAGGTGATCGCCACGGCGTTCGCCGACATCGGCTTCGACGTCGACGTCGGCTCGCTGTTCTCCACGCCCGACGAGGTGGCGCGCCAAGCCGCGGACAACGACGTGCACGTCGTGGGAGTGTCGTCGCTTGCCGCCGGTCACCTCACGTTGGTGCCGGCACTGCGCGATGCGCTCGCCGAGGCAGGCAGGCCCGACATCATGGTGGTGGTCGGCGGGGTGATCCCGCCGGGAGACTTCGACGAGCTGTACGCGGCCGGGGCCACCGCGATCTTCCCGCCGGGCACGGTCATCGCCGACGCCGCGATCGGCCTGCTGGAGAAGTTGGCCGAGCGGCTGGGTCACAGCCTCGGAGGGCAGGAGCGGAGCGACCGGGGAATCGACCTCGGAGGGCAGGAGCGGAGCGACCGGGGAATCGACTCGAGCTAGATGGACCCCTCCGAGCTTGCACAGGCCGTCCGCAGCGGCGACCGGTCGGCGCTGCCGAGGGCGATCACCCTCATCGAGTCGACCAGGCCCGACCATCGGAAGAACGCGCAGCGACTGCTGATGGAGCTGATGCCCGACGCGGGCAGCGCCGTGCACGTCGGCATCACCGGAGTGCCGGGGGTTGGCAAGTCGACGACCATCGAGGCGCTCGGGATGTACCTCATCGAGCAGGGCCATCGGGTGGCCGTCCTCGCCGTCGACCCCTCGTCGACCAGAACCGGCGGATCGATCCTCGGTGACAAGACGAGGATGGCGCGCCTCGCCGTCCATCCCGACGCGTACATCCGGCCGTCGCCGACGTCGGGAACGCTGGGCGGTGTCGCCAAGGCGACCAGGGAGACGATCGTCCTGCTCGAGGCCGCGGGCTACGACGTCGTCCTGGTGGAGACGGTGGGCGTCGGTCAGTCCGAGGTGACCGTCGCCAACATGGTCGACACCTTCGTGTTCCTGACCCTCGCGCGTACCGGAGACCAGCTTCAGGGCATCAAGAAGGGCGTCCTGGAACTCGCCGACGTCGTGGTGGTGAACAAGGCAGACGGCGCGCACGCCACCGAGGCCAAGGCCGCGGCACGGGAACTCAGTGGCGCCATCCGGCTGCTCTATCCGCGCGACGCCCTGTGGCGCCCCCCGGTGCTGGTGATGAGCGCACTGGAGGGGACCGGACTTTCCGAATTGTGGGCGACGGTGCTCAAGCATCGGCAGGTGCTCACCGACGCAGGCGAGTTCGATGCGCGGCGCCGCACGCAGCAGGTCGAGTGGATGTGGTCGATGGTGCGCGATGCCGTGCTGGACCGCGTGGCGTCCAGTGCCACGGTGCGGGCCAACCGGCACGATCTCGAGCGGCGAGTTCGAGACGGCGAACTCACTCCGGCGTTGGCGGCCCAGGAGATACTCGACATGGTTGATCAGCCTCTTGGAGAGCCACCCGGATGATCACCGAGAAGGCGAGAACGGCGTCGTTCGCTGCAGGCCTGCCGTTGCCACCGTGCCATTAGGCGGGTGTGGTCGACGCGTCTCGGTCGGCGAGTCGAGGTGGTCGACGGCCGCCTGGCGTCAC
>JAOPWT010000238.1 GCA_025965555.1 Mycobacterium sp. | reverse complement strand
TCGTCAAGCAGACCTTCCCCGACAGCAAGATGGCCTACGAGATCCCGAATGCCATGGTCGGATACCAGCCGGGTTACGGTCTCGTCGCCGACTGCTGGCCGCAGGGATCCAATGCGAGCTACTCCCGGATGCGGGTCGTGGTGATGGTGGCCATCAAGCACGGCCTCGCGCTGGTGGCGGGCGCCGTCGGCCCGTATCACGCCTTCGGCCCGGACTTCGGCTCGGGCAAGCCGTCGGCCGCCAACCTCCAGCTGGCCCTTGACATGGGCAAATACGTCAACAGCTTCGCCTGGCGCGGAGATCCACTGCGCTAACCCGAGCATCGCGCCGAACGTGGGTTACCCCCACGCCGGCCACAGCTTCGCGTGGCGAATGTCCACACTCGGCGTGAGAAGTGGCCCGCCACAAATGTGCGCACGCATGAATGTTGACATTAACAAATGTCATCATTCGCTGCTGTACTTTTGTTGTGACGACCGACACGATGCCAGCGCGGGGATCGAAGCGATCGCGTGGCGCAGCCGCGGTGAGCGGACTGACCCTGCGACAGATCAGCGCGGTCCTGCCGCCCGAACGCGCGTGGGGGTTGTGGGCGTCCCGCCAGATCGTCGCGCGGATCATGGATGCCTTCGGGCCGTCCCTGGCCGGAACGGAGGTCGAGAAGGTCGACGTCCGTCTGCGTGACGGCGGGCGCGTCGTCGGCGAGTGGGTGCGGGGCGCCGGGGTGACCGCGGCCGATGAGTGCATCTACTTTCTGCATGGCAGCGGCTTCGCGTTGTGCTCACCGCGAACCCACCGCAGGCTGACGGCGTGGCTGTCGCGCCTGACCGGGCTTCCCGTGTTCTGCGTCGACTACCGCCTGGCACCCCGGCACCGATTTCCCACGGCCGCAGTCGACGTCCGCTCGGGCTGGGACTGGCTGTGCCACGAGAAGGGCTTCGCCCCCGAGCGGATCGTGATCGCAGGCGACTCGGCGGGCGGGCATCTCGCGGTCGACCTGCTGCTGCAGCCCGACGTCAGCCACCCCGCGGGTCTCGCCCTGTTCTCGCCGTTGATCGACCTGACGTTCGGGCTGGCGCGCACACGCGAGGTGCTGCGCCGTGATCCCGCGATCCGCGCAGCCGACGCCGCAAACTCGTCGAGTTGTATTGCACGGGAACCCATGTCTCGCATCCCCGGCTGACCCTCGACGTGGCGGGCGGACGCCGGATGCCACCGACTCTCGTCCAAGCCGGCGGCGGCGAGATGCTCGTCGCCGACGCCCGCACGTTGGCCGCCGACATCACCGCGGCGGGCGGGGACTGCGAACTGCAGGTCTGGCCCGACCAGGTGCACGTGTTCCAGGCACTGCCAAGGCTCACGCCAGAGGCGGCCCCCGCGATGCACCGGGTTGCCGCCTTCGTCGCAGATTCGCTGCGCGACAAGCGAATTCGGGACGCCGGATGAACATCTTCGGATCAGCACCCAAGCGCAGCCATGGGTCGGCCGCCGTCATCACCGGTGCAGGCAGCGGTATCGGCGCGGCGTTCGCCACCGAGCTCGCCCGGCGCGGCGCCCGAATCGTGTGCAGCGACGTCGACGAGGGGTCGTCGCGTGCCACGGCCGATGCCATCGTTGCCGCAGGTGGGCAGGCCACGTCCGTCCGCTGCGACGTCTCGCAGATCGATGACGTCCATCAGCTGGCCGCCGACGCGCAGGCCTGGCTCGACGGTCCACCGACGCTGGTGATCAACAACGCCGGGGTCGGCGCGGGTGGCGCGTCCATCGGCGACATCGACATCGACGACTGGAACTGGGTTCTCGGCATCAACCTGTGGGGCCCGATCCACGGCTGCCAGGTGTTCGCACCTATCCTGCGCGAGGCCGGCCAGCCTGGCGGGATCATCAACGTCGCGTCGGCCGCAGCCTTCGGCGCCGCGCCGGGGATGGCTGCCTACAACGTCAGCAAGGCGGGCGTGCTCTCGCTGTCCGAGACGCTTTCCGCCGAGCTGTCCGGCACCGGAATCAACGTGACCGTGCTGTGCCCGACCTTCGTCAAGACCAACATCGTTGAAGCGGGTCGGATCTCCGCGCAGTCGACGCAGCTGGCCGGCAAGTTGATGCGCTGGACCGGCTTCTCACCAGAGCGCGTCGCACGCACCTGCCTGGACACCAACGATCGCGGCGGTCTCTATTGCATGCCGCAGCCCGACGCTCGAATCGGCTGGGGAATCAAATGTTTCACGCCGACGGTCTACACCCGCGCCGTCGGACTCACCACCCGCCTAACGACGCCCTAGGAGGCAGGCAATGGCAATCGACATGGATGCAATGCTCGCGAAGATCAAGGATCGCCAGTGGGCGCTCGCCGCCATCGACTGGGAGGCGCCGGGAGCCGAGACCATCAGCGACGAATTCCGGCCCAAGCTCAAGGCGTTCATGGCGGACCTGTGCTGGATCGAGAATGTGGGTGCCCGCGGATTCGCCGCGCTGGCCAAGAAGGCGCCCACCCCGACACTCGCCGAGATCTATCGCTACTTCCACGCGGAGGAACAGCGGCACGCCAACGCCGAACTGGCCCTGATGAAGCGCTGGGGAATGCTCGAGGACGGCGAGATGCCAGAACCGAACATCAACATCCGGCTGGCCATCCAATGGCTCGACAAGTACTCCGACGACATGTCGTTGTCGATCCTCGGCACCGTCATCCCGATGCTCGAGGTGGCGCTCGACGGAGCACTGCTCAAGTTCCTGCTCGAAGAGGTCCACGACCCGGTTTGCCATCAGGTCTTCGAAAAGATCAACAATGACGAATCACGGCACATCGCAGTCGATTTCGATGTGCTCAACATGATCGGCAACGCCACC
>JAOPWT010000232.1 GCA_025965555.1 Mycobacterium sp. | reverse complement strand
ATCGGTCCGACAATAGTCCGGACGTTGGAGGCGCGCGATGGACACCGAACACGTACACGTCGACAAGCAAACGCCCGACGCCTACCACGCGCTCGTCGCGGTGGCGACCGCCGTCACGAAGGCGGCGAGGGAGGCGGGCCTGTCACGCGTCCTGACCGAACTGGTCAACGTCCGCTGCTCGCAGATCAACGGCTGCCCGTCGTGCCTGGAAGTGCATCACCAGCGAGCCCGTGCGGCAGGCGTCACCGACAAGCAGCTGGCGACGCTATCGGTCTGGCGTGACACCGAGTTGTTCGACGAGCACGAGGAGGCCGCGCTGCGGCTGGCCGAGATCACCACGACGCTGCCCGATCACGACACCGCCGAACGCGAATACGCCCGCGCGCGTGAGGTTCTCAACGACGACGAGCTCTCCGCCGTCGTCTGGGTGGCAACCGCCATCAACGCGTTCAACCGGGTGTCGATCCTCAGCAGGCATCCCGTCAAGCCGTAGGTCGCCCGTCTGGGGAGACGTATGCAGTTGCCCGCCTCATAGCGAATTCGGGTCTTCGGCCGGTGGGGTATTCGCTACGAGGCGGGCAGTCAGGTCAGTCCCGGAAGAGGCAGCCCGAACCGGACGCTGCGCTCCTCGTCGGCCCACTGCACCGCGGCCTCACCGGACAGCTGGAGGGCCAGGTCCCAGCGCTAGGCGGAATTCCCCCGGGAGTCCCGCAGGCGCAGCGCCAACCCGGTCGCCCGGACGGCGCGCTTCTCGATCGCCGACCGCACTTCCTCGGCCGAGCCCACCACGCGCACCTTGGACTTGGCCCGGGTCACGGCCGTGTAGAACAGCTCCCGGGTCAGCAGGCGCGAGTCGACCGGCGGCATCAACACCGTCACCTCGGCGGCCTGCGAACCCTGACTCTTGTGGATCGTCATCGCGTACATCGTCTCGAGGTCCGGCAGCCGACTGGTCGCGAAGGCCCGCGGCTGCCCGGCACTCGCGATCGCGGCCCGCAGCCCGTCCTGCCCGGCCACCGTCACGCCGGTATCGCCGTTGTACAGGCCCAACCCGTAGTCGTTCGCCGTCACCAGCACCGGCCGCCCGACATACCAGTCCGACCAGATCGGCTCGCCCGTCGACTCGGTGAGCCATCGCTCGACTTGACGATTCCAGTGCTGCACCCCGTACGGTCCTCGGCGGTGTGCGCACAGCAGCCGTTGCTCGTCGAGCGTCGCCAGTGCCGCGCGGGCATCGCCGAGGATGGCGGCCTGCCGCAACGCAAGCGCTTGCGGCAGAAGCACTTTGCGCAGCGGAGCCGTCGGATCCTCGTCATCGACCCATTCGATGTGATCACCGCCCGCCCGCAGCACCTCGAGGGCCGTGTCGGCGTCACCGCTTCGGATGGCCGACGCCAGCGCGCCGATCGACTCACCGAAACGATGGGACGTCTGCAGGGCCACCACTGGTGAGCCCTTGCCTGCGCCGAGACCGTCGACCAGGTCGGCCAGCACCGCACCGGCATCGACCGACGCCAACTGATCCGGATCGCCGACCAGCAGCAGCCGCGATTGCGGGCGCACCGCCTCCAGCAACCGGGCCATCATGGTCAACGACACCATCGACGTCTCGTCGACCACGACCACGTCGTGCGGCAGCCGGTTGCCGCGGTGGTGCCGGAAGCGCGACGAGCTGTCGGGGCGGCTGCCCAGCAAGCGATGCAGGGTGGTGGCCTGCAGGCCCGACAGTCGCCGCTGATCGACGAGTTCCAGCTTGTCGATCTCCAACTGCACCGCCTCCTGCAGCCGGGCCGCCGCCTTGCCCGTCGGCGCCGCCAGGGCGATGCGTAGTCGCGCACCCGAGCCCGACTGTCCGGCGAACAGTGCCAGTAGGCGCGCGACGGTGGTGGTCTTGCCGGTGCCGGGTCCGCCGGTGAGCACCGTAACCCGTTGCGAAAGCGCGATTTCGGCAGCGTCGCGCTGCTCCTCGTAGCCGGCTGGGAAGAGCCGTTCGATGTCCGCCTTCGAATCAACTGTGTCGACGGCGCGGCGCGACACCATCGCCCGAAGGTCCTCAGCGACCTGCTCCTCCTCCCGCCAGTACCGGTCGAGGTAGAGCAGGTGCTCCTGGCGACGCAGCACGTGCGGAGGCTCGAGCAGCGGACTGGCCCAGACGGCCTGCAGCCAGCCGTCGATCGTGGGCCATGGCAGGTCGGCCTCGTCGACCTGAGCCTCGACCGAGCGCAGATCCAGGCACACCGACCCCGCGCGCAACCCACGCACCACCAGGGCGACGGCCAGCATCACCCGCTCGTCGGTTTCCTCGGCCAAGGCGCTGAGGCGCTGCGCGACAAGCACATCCGCCGCATCGATGACCGAGGCGTCGTTGAAGGCCGCCAGCAGCCCGGAGGCCCCGGCGGCCCGGCGCCAGCTCGCGGTGTCGACCGGTTCGACGGACGTCACGCGGCCGCCCTACCCACGTCGAGGAGTTCGGACACGGCCACGATCAGCGACGAGGGCGGCTGCCAGTCGAAGACACCGGCACGGTGGCCGTCGATCAGCGGGGTGTCCACCCCGCACATGCCGCGCACGAACAGGTACAAGACACCGCCCAGATGATGATCGGGGTCATACCCCGGCTGCCGCCAGCGCAGAAAGCGATGCAGCACAACGCTGTACAGCAACGCCTGCAGTGGATAGTCGGAGTGCAGCATCGCCTCGACGAGTCGGGCCCGCTCGTAGTCGGCCGACGTCAGTGTGCCATCGCCGTCGCCCAGCCAGTTCGACTTGTAGTCGACCACCACGTAACGATGGCCACCCGCGGTGCCGTCACGAACGGGGATCCGCAGCACCGCGTCGATGGACCCGTTCAAGTACCCGCGCAGCGGCTGGTTGCCCAGCGCGTCGCCCATCAGCCGCTCGGCGGAGGAGGCCAGGGGGTCGTCGGCGGGCAGGTGCTCGGCCATCAGCCGCCCGACGTCGCGCAGGTGGATGTCCGGCGCGGTGGCCCCAAGGTCACCGCCCGCCAACGGGAACTCGAAATCCAGCTCCCGCAACCGGTCTCGCAATCCGATCTGCCGCAACGTCAGGTCCCCGGCGAGCGGGCCCAGCGGCGTGTCGTGCATCGGCACCAGTGTGGCAGCCAGCTCGGGTGCCGGCACGTCCACCGGCCACCACACCGAGTGCGTGCCGATCTGGGTCTCCAACTCGGCAGCCAGATCCGCCGCTAACGGATCGGCGGTCTCCAGCACTGCGTGCACCAGGGTGCCGAACTTCGCGCCCTTGGGCAGATCGGCCATCGGCGACGGCACGTGCGGGCCGGTCGACGGCTGCAGCAGCGGGAGGTCACCGACCTCGTCGTCCAGTGCGACGACCTCGGGCTCGCTGCTCACTCCCGAGGTCTCCGCCACGCGGATCAGCCCCGAATAGGAGGTGCGGCGCCAGGTCGTGTCGACCGAGCGGTGAAAGTGCCTGGCGTCGAGGTTCTTTGGCGTGGGATTGGCGGGTGGGGGCGGCGCAGGTGTCAGTACCGACTGCTCCAGCGTGGGACCACCGGCGGCCTCCCACTCCCGCAGCCGCGCGAGCGCGTCGTCGTCGTTGATCTTGGGGGGCACGCACTTGTTCGGCACCACGGACTGACCGGGTCGGCGACCGCGCAGCAGCCGCGACAGTCCGCCGTTGGGCTCGTCGCGGGCCGGTGACCACCAGGCCACCACCTGGGCCTGCGCCCTGGTCATCGCGACGTAGGTCAGCCGGCTGTCGTCACCGGCGGACTCCTCGCGGCCCAGCTTCTCGACCTCGCGGTAGTCGGGGCTCTCCCTGCCACCGATGTGCAGGCAGCGGGTGGGGCCGTCGTGGAACAGGATCAGGTCGGGCTCCGGCACCCAGCGGTTGAACGCGAACGGCAGGTAGACGACCGGGTACTGCAGACCCTTGCTCACCCACACCGTCATGATCTGCACCGCCGCGGCATCGCTGTCCAGCCGGCGATTGCGTTCGGTGGATCCGCCGCGGTCGTCGCGCTCGGCGCGCAGCCAGTCGCGCAACGCGGGCAGCGTGTAGTGCTCGCGGTGCGCCACGTCCTGTAGCAGTTGCGTCATGTGGGCCAGATCGGTCATGTGCCGCTCACCGTCGCGCCACGACAGCACGCGGTCTCCCATGCCGCCCAGCTGCGCAGCCTCGAAGATCGCCGCAACCCCACGCTCGCGGGCGTGACCGGCCCACTCCCGCAACGTCTCCGCTATCTCGTCGGTCAGCGCGTCACCGCCCTGCACCAGATCCTGCGCGGACCTGCCGAAGAACATCGTCGCCGCCGCCGCCCTGACCACCCCCGCGCGGTGTTGTTGGTCGAACGCCTCCAAGAGCGACAGCCAGTCGTCGGCGGCCTCGGAGGCGAAGATGTCCGAGTCGCCGGTGTAGACCGAGGCGATCCCGGCCCGGCCCAGCGCGAGCTGGCATACCCGGGCGTCCTTGTGCGTCTCGACGATCACCGCGACGTCGCCC
>JAOPWT010000211.1 GCA_025965555.1 Mycobacterium sp. | reverse complement strand
CGATGGCGGCGATCGCCGTGTCGGAGAAGCGGGCCGAACGCACCGCGCTCGACGAGGTGGTCGAGGTGATCGAAGATGCTGTGGAACAGCATGATTCGCGGTCGTCTTCGACACCGGCGCAGGAATCGTCGACGTGCCACCGGGCTGGACGATCGCCACGCTGCTCCCCCTGCTGAATGCATCCGTGGCACCCGGCTTGCAGCGCTGGGCTCCCGACCGGTGGCATCGACACCGTCTGGCCGACGCGGGCGCACTGGCCTCACCGATGCTGGTGACCGCCTTCGGGCATGGCAGGCATTCCTGTCCGGCGCAACCGTTCTCGTTGTCGGCCATGACGATGGCGATGACACGCCTTCTCGGTCACTACGACATGACGCCGACGTGGGACGAGTATCCGCGTCCGGTGCCGGCCCAGATCGGCGGCGTGGCACGTTCGGCGAACCCATGCCAGGTCGGCTATACGCGCAGGTGACAGACACAGCCCCTATATGTGACAGACACAGCCCCTATATTCTGATGATGTCCATAGCTCCCTCTGACGTACTTCTGACCGACCGCGTGGCCGTGGTGACCGGCGGCGGTGCAGGGATCGGCCGTGGCATTGCCGCAGGCCTCGCCGCCTTCGGCGCCAAAGTTGCCATCTGGGAACGCAGCCCGCAGACGTGCGCGTCCGCAGCAGCCGAGATAGCCGGGCTCGGCATCACGACCGACGTGCGCGACAGCGCGCAGGTGGACGCCGCGCTGGCGCAGACCGCGGCCGAACTCGGGCAACCCACCATCCTGGTCAACAATGCCGGGGGCGTCTTCTACTCGTCGCTCCTCGAGACCAGTGAAAACGGGTGGGACGCCCTCTACAAGGCCAACCTGCGGCATGTCTACCTGTGCACCCAGCGCGTCGCGAAGGGACTCGTCGACAATGGCCTCGCCGGCAGCATCATCAGCGTGACGTCGATCGAGGGTGTCAGAGCGGCACCGGGATACGCCACCTACGCGGCGGCCAAGGCCGGCGTCATCAACTACACCAAGACCGCAGCCCTCGAACTTGCGCAGTATGGCATCCGGGTAAATGCGCTCGCGCCCGATTGCACGATGACCGAAGGTCTTCGCGCAATCTCACCGCCGGGTACCGACGAACGCGTCGCTTTGATGGTGCCGATGGGTCGGGCCGGCCACGTCGACGAAATGGCAGGTGCGGCAGTGTTCCTCGCCTCGGAACTGTCTGCGTACATCACCGGCCAGACCATCCACGTCGACGGTGGCACACAGGCGTCCTCCGGCTGGTCACACCATCCCGAAACCGGCGAATACGTTCTCGGCCCCACCTGGCCCCAGGCAGTATGCGATTACCCGCTGTTGCGTAGCGCGGTCGCCAACCCGCTCATGGTGAGCAGGATGCCGCGCTGCACCAGTTCGTCCTCGTCGCCGGACCGGAAACGTCGCAACAGTTCGACCTGCAGGTGATTCAGCGGCTCGAGATACGGGAACCGGTTGAACACCGACCGGGCCAGTGCCGGGTTGTCCGCCAGCAGATCGTCCTGGCCGGTGATGAGCCGCAACATCTTGATGGTCCGGTCGTGCTCGGCCACGATCTTGTCGAAGACCCTGTGCCGCAACGCCTCGTCATCGACGAGTTCGGAGTACCTGGCCGCCAGCCCCATGTCGGCCTTCGCGAGCACCTGGGCCATGTTGGACAGCACCGAGCGGAAGAACGGCCACTTCTGGTAGAGATCGCGAAGCACCTCCAACCGCGCACCTTCGTCGCCGTCGGCGATGAATTCCTCGAACGCCGTGCCGGTTCCGTACCATCCCGGAAGCATCACGCGTGACTGACTCCACGCCAGCACCCACGGGATGGCGCGAAGGTCGGAGATCGCCGTGGTGGGTTTGCGGGAGGCCGGTCGGCTGCCGATGTTCAGTGCGCCGATCTCGCTGACTGGCGTCGACTGCTTGAAGTACTCCACGAAGCCCGGTGTCTCGTGCACCAATTCGGAGTAGGCGCGCTGAGCCCGTGCGGCCAGGTCGTCGAGGACCTCGTACGCTGGCTCCGCCGCATCGCCGAGTCCCTCCACGTCCAGCAGCGTCGACTCCAGCGTCGCGGCAAGCAGGGTCTCCAGATTGCGGTGCGCGATGGTCGGCTCGGCGTACTTGGCGGCGATCACCTCACCCTGCTCGGTGATCCGCAGCGAACCCTTCACCGCGCCGGGCGGCTGCGCCAGGATGGCGTCGTAGCTCGGGCCGCCGCCACGACCGACGGTGCCACCGCGGCCGTGGAACAGCCGCAAGCGAATCCCGGTCTTGCGCGCGGATTCGACGAGGTCCAGTTCGGCACGGTAGAGCGCCCAGTTGGCCGCAAGGTAGCCGCCGTCCTTGTTCGAATCGGAGTACCCGAGCATGACCTCCTGTTGTTCGCCGCGGGCGTGCACCAGCGCCCGGTAAAGCGGAATGTCCAGCACCGCTTCGAGAATCGCCGATCCGCGTTGCAGGTCGTCGATGGTCTCGAACAACGGCACGATCCCGACGGGGCTGTAAGGCTCGTCTCCGGAGGCTCCCCCGACCACGCTGAGTAGGCCGGCCTCCTTCAGGAAGACCGCTGCCTCGAGCATGTCCGACACCGACTGGCACATCGAGATGATGTAGTTCGGCACCGCCTGCGGACCGAACACCCGGACCGCCCACGCCGCCGCAGCCGTGATGTCCAGCTCCTTGCGCGCCAGCTCCGACAGCTCCGCGCCGGGACTCACCAGCGGGCGGCGGGTGGCCAGCTCGGCGGCCAGGATCTCGACGCGGTCCGACTCGGACAGCGACCGGTAGTCGGGATGCACCCCGGCCCACGCGAGAAGCTCGGCCATGACTTCCTCGTGCACGTCCGAGTTCTGCCGCAGGTCCAACCCGGACAGATGAAAGCCGAAGACGTGCACGGCTTCCCGCAGCCGGGCCAGTCGATCGTCGGCCAGCACCGCACTACCGTTGGCGCGCAGCGATGCGTCGATGACGTCGAGATCGGCCAAGAACTCCTCGGGCGTCTCGTAGCGTTCCATGCCCAGGTCGAGCTGGTACTCCGGCTGCCGGTCCAGAATCTCGGCTGCCGTCGCCGTCAGACGACCGTGGATCACCCGCAGCGCACGCCGGTACGGTTCATCCGCGCGGGCCGGTTCGCCACACGTGTCGGCCAACGCCTGCAGCTCATCGCTGATGCGCACCAGCCGCACCGACATCGAGAGCTCCTCTTCGAGCGCGGTCAGCTCGACGAAGTAGTGCGCGAGCGCGGTGTAGGCAGCATTGCCGGTCGCCAGTCGGACCACCTCGCCCGTGACGTTCGGGTTGCCGTCGCGGTCACCACCGATCCAGGAACCCGGCCGCAGGATCGGCTGCCCCAGCAGGTGGGCGTCGGGCCAACGGGCCTGCAGGGCAGTGCGCACCTCCGCGTTGACCTGAGGGATCACCTCGAAGAGTGCGGCCGGGTAGTAGCGAAGGCCCGTTTCAATCTCATCTTGAATCTTCAACCGCGACAACCGGATCAACGCCGTCTGCCATAGCGTCAGGATGTTGCGCCGCAGCTCGAGGTCGATACTGCGACCGTCGTCGGTACGGGTGCGCCCGTGCATGCGCAGCCGCATCAGCTCGGTGATGCGGTGTTGGGTGTCGAACACCGTCCTGCGCCGCGTCTCGGTGGGGTGCGCGGTGATCACCGGGGACACCAGCGCACCCGTGAGAGCGTCGGCGACCGTCGCGGAGTCCAGCTCGGCCGACTCCAACTTCAGGTACGTGGCAGCGAGGCTGCTGCGCTGCGGCGGTTCACCCGCCTCGACGTGCACGGCGCGGCGCCGTTCCCGGTGGATGTCCTCGGCGACATTGGCCAGAAGGGCGAAGTGGGTGAATGCCCGGATGACGGGAATCGCCTGATGGACGTCGATCCCGTCGAACAGGCTTGCCAGTTCGGCGCGATCGATCTCGGAGCGGCGTACCCGGAACGACTCCACGCGGGCGCGCTCCACCAGGTCGAAGACCTCGTCACCGTTCTGCTCGCGCACCGTGTCGCCGAGGATCGCCCCGAGCAGACGGATGTCCTCACGCATCGGTTCGGTCGCCTCGCGGCCCACTTGGGTTCGGCGCACCGAGCCGATGGGTGCGAGGGCGGTATCGGGAGCATCGGGCATGGTTTCAAGTATCGACGTACCGAGAACGGGCCGCAGTACGAGCCCAGCTTGCGAAGTCCGGGCAAACTCTTGAGAACGTTGGTCGGAGTGGGCATGCTTGACGTTGGCGCACATCGTTGGGAGACGTTCATGACACACAGGACTACTGCCCGGCTGGCGAAAATCATGGCCGTCGGCTTCGGCGCGGCGGCACTCTCCTTTGCGACCGTGGCACTGCCTGCCACCGCGACCGCGTCACCCGCCTGCCCGAATACGACGGCCGGTAACCCGACCAAGTGCTGTACCAAGGTCGGCGACGCGCCAGGCCCTGGCCCAGACTGTACGAGCAAACAGTCCGTCGGTCGGGGCCTGCTCGGCACCACACCCATCCTCGGCAACCTGCCCGGGCTCGGCGGCCTGCTGTGAACTGGTTCGCGTCGGCCGGGCTTTAAGGCGTTGCACCCACCGGCACGATCGGAGTCGGCGCGGTCGACGTGTTGGTCGGGGCCGCCGGATGAGGATGAGTTGCCCGCGCAACTTGTCCGTCGGGCATGACGATCGGCGTGGAGGCGGTGTCAGACCCGCCGCTGTCGCCCTTCGAACTGCCCGAGTCGTCGGCGTTCTGCGCCGGCGGCCAGTCCACGCCCGTCGGGGGCCAGCTCTCGCCGCCTCCGGACCCGGACGTGTCCCCTGGCGGCGGGCATCCGGACCCGGCCCCGAAGTCACCGGCACCGGAGCAGTCGGCGTGCGCAACGCCCGCCTGCATGACGCCAACCGGTCCCGCGACCAGCGACGCAGAACACAGCGCCACCGCCGCATAGCGAGCGATCGTCCCGTACCGCCTCACAGCGAGAGGATGTCCCCGTAGGCATTCACGCTGTCGTCGGACTTGTCGGTGTCGATCATCGCCGAGGCAAAGAACCGGACGGACACCGCGCCGCCGCACGCGTCGACCTTGACGTGGGCGTCGTGGACCACGATCTCACCCGTGCGTCCCTTGAGCGCCTTCTTGCCGAGGCCGACGTTGGTGATGGTCCCTGGAAGCAGGTTGATCGAGACGTTGCCTCCCACATCCGCGTACGGCCCGATGTCGCTGAGCACGTTGCTGCCGCTGAAGCCGGGGCTGATCCCGATGTCGGCGTCCCCGCCTACGCTGCCCCCTCGCTGAGATCGATCTGACAGCCCAGTTGAAGACCGAAGACGAGGGTGCCCGAATTCACCGGAACGGCTCCGTTGCCCTCGATCGTCGCGGCCGCCTTGCCCGTGACGAAGCCCTCCCTGGTGAAGGCGGTCGCAGCCATGTTGGGCACCGAGTTGATCGTCATCCTGGTGAGCGCCGCGCTCAGGTGCCAGCCGTCGTCGGTGTCCGCGGCCTGCGTCACGTCGGCGACCGGAAGCGGATCGGCCGCCGCGACACCGGCACTCACGCAGAGAAGCGCCGCCGAAAGAGCGCCTGCGCAGAGAAGTCTGGGCACCGCGCCGATGTTAGGGGCCGGTACTGAGTAGTTCCTGGGACCCGCGGGTGGCGTCCGGGGCGCATCACGCCGCGTGGATCGGCGACGTCGAGCTGGTCGAGGCGCTACTGGATTGCGGAGCCGATCCCGACCTGGTGGACGCCGAGTACGGCCTGACGCCGCTGGGCTGGGCCGAGCACGGTCATGCCGACGCGACGGCGGCGATTCTGCGGCTCAGGCGCCGTACTTGATCTGCAGCGCGACGGCGATGATGGAAACGAGCCAGATGCCCGTGACGAACAGCGTCAGACGATCCAGGTTCTTCTCGACGACCGTGGAACCGGACAGGCTGGACTGCACGCCACCGCCGAACAGCGTCGACAGGCCGCCACCCTTGGCCCTATGCAGAAGCACCAACAGAATCGTCAGAACGCTGGTGACGACGAGGGTGATCTGCAGAGCCAAAATCATGGACGCCAGAATACCGGGCATCCCGCCGGATCAGGGAATCGGCCCGCCAGCAGCGATCGCCGAGAGGATCGCGAACTGCTCGCCGTCCAGCGACGCACCGCCGACGAGGGCGCCGTCGACGTCGGTCTGCCCGACGATCTCCCCCACGTTCTTGGCGTTCACCGAACCGCCGTAGAGCACGCGGACCTGATCGGCGATGGCGGGCGTCGCGAGCTCACCCAACTCGGTGCGGATCGCGGCACAGACCTCCTGCGCGTCGGCGGCGCTGGCCACCCGGCCGGTGCCGATCGCCCAGACGGGCTCGTAGGCGATGACGCTTGCGCCGATCTGCTCCGCCGAAAGCCCGTCCAGCGAGCCCTTCAGCTGATTGACGTTGTACGCGACGTGATCACCCGCCTCGCGGATCTCGAGACCCTCGCCGATGCAGACGATCGGAGTCAGCCCGTGCCTGAGCGCGGCGGCGGCCTTCGCAGCGACGAGCGCGTCGTCCTCGCCGTGGTAGGTGCGGCGCTCGGAGTGACCCACCACCGCGAACGTGCATCCGAGCTTGGCCAGGAACGCGCCGCTGATCTCGCCGGTGTAGGCGCCGGAGTCGTGGGTGGACACGTCCTGCGCGCCGTAGGTGAGCTTGAGCCTGTCACCGTCGACGAGCGTCTGCACGCTGCGCAGGTCCGTGAACGGCGGGAGCACGGTCACGTCCACCTTGTCGAAGTACTTCTCCGGCAACGAGAATGCGATCTTCTGCACCAGGGCGATGGCCTCGAAGTGGTTGAGGTTCATCTTCCAGTTGCCGGCGATCAGCGGCTTGCGGGGCACGGGGGTCTCCTATTTCAGAACGTCGATACCGGGCAAAGTCTTGCCCTCAAGGTATTCCAGCGAAGCCCCGCCACCGGTCGATATGTGAGAGAAGCCGTCCTCGGGAAGGCCGAGTTGTCGCACCGCTGCAGCTGAGTCACCGCCACCGACGACGCTGAACGCACCCTTGGACGTCGCGCCGATGACGGCCTCCGCGACGCCCTTGGTGCCCGCGGCAAACGCCGGGAACTCGAACACGCCCATCGGGCCGTTCCAGAACACGGTCTTGGCGTTGGACAGCAGCGCGGTGAATCGCTTCACGGACCCGGGACCGATGTCCAGGCCCATCTTGTCCGCGGGAATCTTGTCCGCGGCCACGATCTCCGGTGGCGACTCGGCGGCGAATTCCGCGGCGACGACGATGTCCACCGGAAGATGGATGACATCGCCGTAGTCTTCGAGAAGCTTCTTGCAGGTGTCGATCATCTCCGGCTGCAGCAGCGACGTCCCGACCGAAACTCCTTGGGCGGCAAGGAAGGTGAAGCACATGCCGCCGCCGATGA
>JAOPWT010000196.1 GCA_025965555.1 Mycobacterium sp. | reverse complement strand
CGATCGGTTTGCCGGTGTCCGCGAATGCCTTGACGAAGCCGACCGCGTCGGCGTTCATCCGCAGTTTGTCAGGGTTGACGGTTCCGCCCGGCATCAGCAGCGCGTCGTAGTCATCGGCGGACACGTCGGCGACCACGCGGTCGACCGCGAAGCTTCCGGCCGACTTGTTTGATGACGCGTGATCGAGTTCCGGTCGAGATCGTGGTCTGGGCCTTGACCGCGTCTTCGAGCAGCGATACGAGCGCGGGGTCGACCCGGCCGGTGGGAGACGCCTGCCGTTGCATCCGTCCGTCGACCAGGCCGGCAAATCCATCAGTCCGGTACGCCTTGATGTACCGCTCCAGGCTTCCGTAGCCGACTGGAGCTCCGGAATCGACCAACTCGGCCACCTTGGCGCTGACGCGGTCCCTGAGCGGGAGACTTGGGTCGGACTCAGGATGTGCCGGCGTCGAATCGCCCTCACTGAGACCGTCCAGATCGGCCGGGGTTGTTCCAGTCAGAACCTCGACAACGTGCCGCCGGAGGAACAGCACGCGTTCCCGCGCCTCGGAATCGAGCGTCTCGAGGATTGCGGCAGAATCAAGCCGCGGCAATCGATCTGGACCATCAGGAAGGTAGCTCACATCGCCGAGAAGCTCCGCAACACCGACCCGGCGAATCCTGCCTGACGGTCTTTCAGCGCTAGTTCTGGTCCGTCTTGGGCTACGACTTGCCAGGCCGGCCCATCGTAATGCAGGTAATCGAACAACCGGACCGACTTCATGCCCACACCTCGCTGGCGATTGTCAACGGTCGTTGGAGGTCGACAGTCAACTGCCGATGCCAGATTAGGTGGAGCACATTCGCGGTGGCTACCTCTGCACTTGGGCGTAGGTGTGCGCGTGCGCGAGAGATTCCTTCCCCAAACGGGAGCGGCGTCTCAAGCAACCGAGGATCACCTCGACCGTGTCATCGCACGGAGCGCTGCGATCGTGGCGGTATCCAGCGAGCCACCGCAGATTGCCCGATATTTCCGAGGCAAGCCCGGTGAACGTCTCGTACTGCCAGCCGGCGTCATCGCAAGCTCTGCGGGTCATTTTGAACTGTTCAGCGTTCTTCTCGACGCGTTCTGAGGACCGTACATCCACAAGCCGGCCGTCGCCGTTGGAGAGGCGGACGAAGAAATCGGGGACGTGGTCGCGATGTCCGGAGGTTTCACGTGGCCACAGAAGCGCCAGAGGCTGGACTGCAATCGCGACTATGTCGTTGGCGACGTCGGCAGCTAGGACGTCGGCAGCTAGTAAGTACTCGCGCTCAAGCAGCGACTCGAAGTCGACATGGCGGCGGTTGGTGCTCGACCAATACAGGCCTTCATAGTTTCGTTTCCCGGGCTCACGTCACAGCATCCCGTGATACCGGATCCGTGATCCGATAGATCGGTTCGCGCGTTCAGCGGATCGAGCACTGCGGTCCCGGGGAACCGCAGCGGGAAGATCCCGTCGCAACGATCGCAGGACGTGCTCCGCCGGCTGATGGCAGTTGATTCATCGTTTCGGCGCGGCGCCGCGGGTGTTGGTGTGGCCGGTCACGACCGCCGAATATGGACTCGACGAACTCACTTTTCAAGCAGTACGCCGAGGACCTCGCCAACTCAGAGAACCCCACAACTCGACGGGCGTAGGCTAACTTTCTGAACTCAAATCGTGTTTCAGGGTGCCGGCCGGGCGCCGGACACCAGGTGTAGCCGAATGGCTTCGTAGCGGTGACCGGCCGGTTGGGTCAGGTTGTTTGGATCGATGAGTTGGCAGGCTGACGCGTCGGCAGGAGTGCGCCGGGCGCGCGAACATTTCTTATCCGAAGGGCGGCTCCGCGAGGACACCCTGCGAACCGACGTGCTCGACTCGTGGCGTCGATCGCGGGCCTTGGGCGTCCACCCAGACCAGATGAACCTGCCCTTCGTGCAGGAGCCCAACGCCGACTCGCCGCTGACAACCGCGGCCGCGCCCGTACTGGGCCGGATTACCGAAGACCTGTCAGCGCAGGCGGTCAGCCTCGTCCTCACATCGTCCGACGGCGTTGTGCTGCAACGGTTGGCGTCGGACGCGAGCATTATGAGTGCTTTAGACACGGTGCGGCTTGCACCCGGTTACAGCTACGCGGAGGAATTCGTCGGCACCAACGGAATCGGCACCGCATTGGAGACCGGCCATCCCACATTCATCCGCGGCGACGAACACTACGTCGGGACATTGTCCCGGCTCGCGTGTGCGGGCGCGCCCATACGCGACCCGATCAGCCGAAGGATTATCGGCGTGCTGGATCTCACGTGCTGGGTCGGCCAATCAGATCCGTTGCAGTTCGCACTGGCCAAGATGGCGGCCAACCAGATCGAGGACCGGATGCGCGCACTGGCCCACGAGAGCGAGACGGCGCTACTGGAGGCGTACCTGGAGCAGGCCCGACAGTTCCCGCTGGGAGTACTTGCGATCGGCGGCGACGTGGTGCTGATGAACACCCACTTGCGCCGGGCACTCGACGCCAACGACCAGATAGCGCTGTTGGAGCACGCCTCGGACTTGCTCCCGGCCAGGGTGACCGGCGCTGTGCTTGCGGTGTTGCCGAGCGGAACCGCCGTGAAGATATCGGCTGTCGAGCGGTCGGTGACCCGCGGCGGCAGGAGCAACGCCGTCTTCCACGTCCACATCGCCGCGGATGCGGCCGCGCAGTTGCCCGGGGTTGCCCAGCCAGGTGAGCGGTTCGTGGCGGCCGGCCACGACGCTTTGAGCATGCTGGCGGAGCAACAGGCCTCGTTGCGACGGGTCGCGACCTTGGTGGCGCGTGGAGTCGATCCATCTGAGGTTTTCGCGGTGGTGGCCGGCGAATTGGCCCGTTGTCTGAATGTGGCGCACGCTGCATTGGTTCGCCGCGATTCTGATGGAACGGCGGTACTTCTCGCGGGCCACCATGAGCCTGAGTCGTTGAAACTGCACGTGGGGGAATGGTTTTCGCTTGACAGCGAGACGGTGGCAGCGATGGTGATGCGCACGGGCGAGGCCGCCCGGATAGACAGCCATGACAATGCTCGCGGTGCCGGCGCGGCGCATATCCGTCAGCTTGGTGTGTGTTGTGCGGTCGGAGCGCCGATCGTCGTTGACGGTCGGCCTTGGGGCGCGGCGATTGTCGGGTCGACCCAACCGGGGCCGCTGCCGCCGGACACCGAGGCGCGGGTCGGCGATTTCGCGGATCTCGTTGGGACCGCGATCGCCAACGCCGAAACCCGGGCCCAATTGACCGCATCGCGGGGCCGAATCGTCGCGGCCGCTGACGATGCGCGGCGCCGATTCGAACGTGATCTGCACGACGGTGCTCAACAGCACCTGGTCTCCCTGGGGCTGGAACTGCGCGCAGCCGAAGCGTCTGTGCCCACCGAACTGCATCCGCTCAAAGATCAGATCGCTCATATCGCGACAGATTTGGGCGCGGTCTCACAGGAGCTACGCGAGATCTCCAAAGGGCTGCATCCGGCCATCCTGGCGAAGGGGCTGGCCCCGGCGCTCAAGACCCTGCGCCGCCGCTCCGCCGTTCCGGTGGACCTCGACATCGCTGTCGACGTGCAGGTGCCCGAACGCGTCGAAGTGGCGGCTTACTACGTTGCGGCGGAAGCGCTTACGAATGCGGCCAAACACGCACGCGCATCTAAGGTCGATGTGTGCGTGTACACCGAGGGTGCGACGCTTTGTGTTCTCATTCGCGACGACGGCGACGGTGGGGCCGACACCGCCAAGGGGTCCGGACTCACCGGGCTGATCGACCGCGTGGAGGCTCACGGCGGCACGATGGCGATTTCGAGCCCGATCGGATGGGGGACCTCGCTCGTCGTCAAGATCCCCTTCGAGGTGGTTTGAGCGCACCTCTCCGATCTCAGTCTAGTTGGCGGATGATTGCTCGCTACCGTCATTCTATTTGAGACAAACTAGCCGTAATCTGTCTCGATATAGTCCATAACCCGATGTCGTCAGTAACCGTTGAGCAGGACTCGTTGAGCCCATGACGGCGGTCGCGGTCGACGAGATGTGATGCCGTTAGTCGGTTCCCGCGCGGAGGGCCGACGCATTTCCATTTCGCCGCCGCGCCGAGTTCGTTCTTGCCCTCCTCGAACCCGTCCTGGTCTGGATGGAGACCGAACTGAGCCGCCCACGAACAGCCGCTTCAACCAAATCCCGCTGACTTCATGGTGACCGGGCGATCGTCGTCGCGACGGTAAGCAGGGTCCTTGTACGTTCAGGCCGCACCCACCACGGCATGTCCTTAAGCCGCTTCGAGTGGGATCCTAACGGCGAATGACGTGCCGCGTCCGAGTTGACTCGAGATGGTCATCTTGCCGCCGAGGGCCTCGACGCGGTCGACGAGGCCGGTGAGTCCGGATCCTCTGCCGGTGTCGGCTCCGCCGATTCCGTCGTCTCGAATCGAGAGGTGCAGGTTGGTGCCTTCAGCTTCGACGTGCACAGTTACCTCGGACGCTTGTGCGTGTTTGGCCGCGTTGGTGAGGGTTTCGGCGACGACGTAGTAGGCCGCCACTTCGACAGCGTCCGGCAGCCGTCGGTCAACATCAACGTCGAGCTCAACTGGGACCGCCGAGCGGCGGGCCAGTGTCTTAAGTGCGGGGCCCAGTCCTCCCTTTGACAGAATCGCCGGGTGAATACCGCGTGAGATCTCTTGAAGGTCTTCTGCGACGCCGGCCAGACCGGTTACGAGGTGTGAAATCTGGTCTTTGAATGCGGACAGTTCGGCGGGCACCGACGCTTCTGCGCTGCGCATTTCGAGGCCCAGCGAGACCAGCCGTTGTTGGGCGCCGTCGTGCAGATCGCGTTCGATGCGTCGCCGCGCGTCGTCGGCGGCAGCGACGATCCTGGCCCGAGACGCAGTGAGTTCGGCGTGGGTCTCGGCGTTGGCGATCGCCGTCGCCGCCAGGTCCGCAAAGTCACATACCCGCGTCTCGGTGTCCGGGGGTAGGGGCTCGGGTCGCAATGAGGCGACCGAGGCCACCCCCCACAGGTTGCCATCGACGATGATCGGGGCAGCCACCGCCGCGCGGATGCCCAGCTCCCGTATCCGCGCCGCGGCAGAGCCGGCAGCCTCGTCGAGGCTGTCCATCCGGGCGGGGCGGCCGGTATGCAACACCATCGCCGCGAGGTTGTCGCCCTCGAGCGTAAAACGATCGCCGACCGGCATCTTTTTCGCGCCGGGCTCGCCGCTGGCCGCAAGCAGGGTGGCCGCGCCGTCGGGCTCGTAGCGCCACACCGACGCGTGCTGCACGGCGAGAACCCGGGCCAACTCCGCCGCCACGGCGGAGAACACCTCCGAGGGGCTGGCCCCGCGCGCGACCAGGGTCGCCACCCGACGCAGTGCGGCCTGCTCGTCAGCAAGCAGGCCGAGGGCCTCGCGTGACTCGGCATTGCCGATCGCGGTGGCGAGCAGCTCGGTGAAACTGGCCAGCCGCGCCTCGGTGCCTACCGGCAGCGGATCGGGATTTTTGGTGAACGCCATCATGGCGCCCCACACGCGTCCCGCCACGACGATCGGGACTCCGACCGCCGAACGAATCCCGAGGCGACGCACGGTAGCCGCCAGCTCACCGTCCAGCCGTGAATAGTCATCGATGCGGGCCGCCTCCCAGCTCGCCCGCACCCGCGCAAGCACGTTCTCACCGTCCGGCGACCATCGGTGGCCGGCGGGAAACGGCGCATCCTCCGGGGGGAAGCTGGCGCACTCCGTTGCCGTGCCATCGACCTCGTAGCGTGCAACGATCAGGAACGGGAGGTTGACGACGCGGGCGACCTCCTCGGCGACTAGAGCGAACAGGTCGCGAGGCTCCGCTTCTTCCGCAACCAGGGTCGCAACGCGGCGCAGAGCGTTCAACTCGGCATTGGCCATCCGGCGGTCCGTGACGTCTCTGGCCACTCCGTACACGATGCCCGCTTCGGGCCGGCTGCTCGTACTCCACTCGAACCAGCGCACCGATCCGTCGGCGCACACTTCGCGACACTCGAACCCGACGATGTCCTTACCGGCGGCCAGGTCTGCCAGCACCGCCTCCACCGACTCGACATCATCGGGATAGACGTTATCCATGAACGGCCGAGCCAAAAGCTCCTCACGGGTGTACCCCAGGCTGCGGGCGAACGCCGGATTGGCGCGCCTCAGGTAGCCGTCGAACCCCGCGATGCAGAACGCATCATGCGAAAGATCGAAGAGCCCTGCCAGCTCCTCGTCGAACGACCCGCCCCGCTGAGCCATAACAGCCCAGTCTGGTCCCGTTGATCGCGAAAGGCCACACTCGTAACCGCCACCTCATTCCGCAGAGTTGAGTGGCTGTCCGGTCTCAATTGGATTAGCGGCGGCCTCTTGTTGTCCGCCAGTCTGATTGAGACATCGCAGCCGCAGTCCGTCTCAATTTATCTGGCGATTTCGGCTCGAGAAGCGCTGCCATTGCCGGCGTCGAAGAATGCGCCCAGTGCGCGGCAGACGAATTCCCAGGTCAGCCCGCACTCTATGGCGCTTACCAGGCAAGCCACCCCAAGTCAGGAACGCGCCTGAATCTCACTCGAGCACGAGTCGCTGCCCAACCCTCCGGCCGCGCGGGTGATCTCTGATGAGTGCACTCTGCGCCTCGGCGTAGCGGAAACCGATCAAATGAAGGCGCGACCGTGACCAGCGCTACCGACAGCTGGAATCAGGAGCAGTCGTAATCGGGCGTGTCGTAAGCATTGTGCGTGATGTAGGTCGCAATGATGGGGTGCCAGCGTTTTACCAGGAACCGCAGACGCCAAAACCACTGAACCCCACTGGGCATGACGCAAAATCAGAAATTAACGGCAAGGTGACATGCATGAAAAGGTTTGCTGCACAATGCGATATGCATTATGCGAGGTTTACCGGTAACCCGCCGTATTCGATCTCGCCGTACTCGTTGTCGCGGGCCACGCCTGCGAGCGTCCGAGGCGGAGCCGTAGGTAGTCGGCGCGGCGCGACACCCGCCATCTGTGGTCGCCGCGAGGCAGAGTGCTGACCACGAGTGCGATTGTTTGCTCGCGCGGTCTTGGCGGCGCCATGTCCGCGATTAAGCCGGAACACTGGACGAAATGGATGACGGCTATCGTCGCTGATGGAAGCGACTAGTGGGGGATCGGTCGCTCGGCGGCGCGGAAAAGGACTTGTGCAATGTTTGGCACAAGTTGAGTGGTCCGAACTAGACGATGGTCAGGCTGAAACGCGGCGAGCTAGCCACCGGCGTAAGTCTTCTGGTCAATAACGCGGGGGACGGAGGTCGCTCAGGCATATGATCACGCCGGGCCGACGAGCACCGGCGCCTTGCACGTTGGCTACGAGCTTTTGTCAGTCATGTCCTTCCGAGCAAGGAGGCCGCATGTCCGGTGAAACGTCGCCCCCAACTCCTGGACGCATTGCTGGGGTCGAGGTGCGCTCGATCGACTATGTGCCGCTGAACGAACGGCACGGCAAGGTATGGAGTCAGGGCCCCCTGTGGTTCATGAGCAACGCCCAGATCGCGACTCTGGCTGTCGGCACATTCTCGGTCACCGGGGGCGGCAATCTGATCTGGTCGATGCTCGCGATTATCGGGGGAGTCCTGTTCGGCACATTCTTCATGGCGTTCCACTCAGCGCAAGGCCCGCAGCTGGGGCTGCCCCAGATGATCCAGTCACGCCCGCAGTTCGGATATATGGGCGCGTTGCTGGTCTGGGCGTTCGCATACCTTCAGTACGCGGGCTTCAACATCTTCAACACTATATTGGCTGGCGACGCCCTCCACTCGACCGTTCATGGTCCCAGCAAGATGTGGATCGTGGTTGCCACCTTGGTTGCTGCGATCGTGGCGCTGGTCGGGTACGACCTCATCCACGGAGTCGAGCGGTGGCTGACGGCGGGCTTCCTCATCATTTTCGGGCTCCTCACGATCGCGGTCTGCACGTTGTCCTATCCGGCGGGCTCCTTCGACCTCGGCGGCTTCAAATGGACTCCCTTCCTCATCCAGTTCGGTGCGGTCGCCGGCTACCAGATCAGCTGGGCCATCTACGTTTCGGACTACTCCCGCTACCTTCCCCCGTCGGTCACGGTCCGCCTCACCTTCCTATGGACGTACTGGGGCTCTGCGCTCGGCGCCATCTGGCTGATGTGCCTGGGTGCCGCGCTGGCCGCCTGGGCAGGCAACAGCTTCGACACGATCGCGTCGCTGAAGGCGGCTGGCGATCACGTGTTTCCGGGCTTCGGAGCTATTGCCCTCGTCTTTTCCACGCTCGGCCTCATTTCGGTCACCGCCTTGAACATGTATGGCGGGTCGCTCACTTTGATCAGTGCGATCGACTCGTTCAAGAAGGTCCGCCCGACGGCCACGGTGCGCATCATCACCATCACTTTCACCGCGGTGCTCTCCCTCATCCCGGCCTTGCTCATCGGCGAGAACTTCCTCACCAACTTCGAGGACTTCCTGCTACTGGTGCTCTACCTGTTCGTCCCGTGGACCGCGGTCAACCTCGTCGACTACTACATCGTGCGACGCGGGCACTATGCCATCGCCGAGATATTCAACCCTCATGGCATGTACGGACGATGGGGCTGGCGGGGCATCACGTCGTATCTCGTGGGCTTCGCGGCGATGCTCCCGTTCCTCAGCACCAGCAAGTACACCGGGTTTGTCGCGACCCAACTCGATGGGGCCGACATCTCAATGTTCATCGGCCTTCCGGTCGCCGGAGTCCTGTACTGGATCCTGGCCAAGTCGGTCGACGTCGAGGCCGAGACGAAGGTAGCCCAGGCGGAGGCGGCCGAGCTGGAGCGGTTAGCCCAAGCTCACCAGCGTCCTGAGGAGCAAACTGACAACGTCACCGGATGACCCGCAGTGGGGTGCCCCGGGGATAGGGGACGACACAGGGTCCACACGCCTCGCTACCAGGGCCTCGACCAGTGAGTCTCTAAAGTTGCAGCCTGACAATCCTTTTCATCATCAGAGGAGGCCGACCGTCGCCAACCGCACAGTGACGGCATCTGTTGCAGGATTACTGATTTACCGGTAACCCGTCGTATTGGATACTGCCGTACTACGCCGCGTCGAACGCGTCGGGTGAGCGCCAGCGGCCGTGGCCGGCGATCTCGACCATGTCCATGGCGCCTAGCCAAGCCGTGCGCTGAGACTGCTCGCGGCCTCACTTATCGCGGCGCCGAAGTCGGCTTCGGATTCCTGGGTCAGGCGGCTGATCGGGATGTTCACACTGAGGCTCGCGATCGGCTTCTCGTGACCTCCCATGACGGCTGCGGCAACCGAGCCGACGTCGGACCTCCACTCCCCGTGATTGACGGCGAACCCCCGTTCCCGGATCGCGGCCAGCTCGGCGCGCAGCTCGTCGGGGTCGGTGATCGTGGTGTCGGTATAGCGCGGCAGCTCGTCGGCCAGCAGCAGTGGTCTGATGACCTCGGGACTGCTGTTCGCGAGTACCGCCTTGCCGTTGGCGGACGCGTGCATGGGGAGTGCGTGCCCGAGCGCCATGCTGGTGCGTACCGGCTTGTCCGTCTCCAGCCGCTCGATCAGGACCATCTTGCCGTCCTCGGGGACCGTCAGGTGAATGGTTTCCTCGGTGTGTCGGCGCAGGTCCTCCATGATGGGCAAGGCCGCACCGCGCAGATCGAGATCGCCGCTGGCCCGACCGCCGACCGCGAGCGCCCTGGTGGTGATCACCCACCGGGTAACCTCGCCCGCCGCGGGGCGAATCCACCCAGCTGTGTGGAGCGTGACCAGCGCACGCTGCACCGAACTCTTGGGCATGTCCAGTACACGAGCTAACTCGCCGACGCCGATCGGCTGCCGTGATGCGACCTCTTCCAACACGCGGAGCGTGTTCAGCACGTTTCGCAATGCCTTGACTCCTCGCTGGCCCATACCTACGATCGGCGGACCTTTTCACGGCACAGTGTGCCATATCACGGCATAGGATGGAACTGGGTGTAGTGACCGCTCACAGTGGACGACACTTCCTGCAGATCCCCGGACCGACCAACGTCCCCGACCGGGTGCTGCGCGCCATCGCGCAACCGACCATCGACCACCGCGGACCCGACTTCGCCGAGCTCACTCGGGACTTGTTGCAACGGGTCCAACCGGTGTTCGGTACCAGTGGTCCGGTCGTCATCTATCCCTCGTCCGGCACCGGGGCGTGGGAAGCGGCACTGGTCAACACCCTCTCGCCCGGCGATCGCGTGCTGGCGTTCGAAACCGGTCATTTCGCGAGCCTGTGGCGTGAAATGGCGGAGCGCCTCGGGCTGGTCGTCGACTTCGTTCCCGGGGACTGGCGGCGGGGTGTCCAGCCGGCGGCCGTCGCCGAACGGCTGGCCGCCGACACCGCACACAGCATCGCGGCGGTGATGGTCGTCCACAACGAGACCTCGACCGGAGTCGCCAGCCGGATACCGGAGATCCGGGCAGCCATCGACGAGGCGGGTCATCCCGCGCTGCTGCTGGTCGACACGATCTCCTCGCTGGGGTCCATCGACTACCGGCATGACGACTGGGGCGTCGACGTGACGATCAGCTGCTCGCAGAAGGGGCTGATGCTGCCCCCGGGCCTGGGCTTCAACGCGGTCAGCGACAAAGCCCTCGCGGCCGCACCGAAGGCGGCGCTACCGAAGGCTTACTGGGACTGGGCGCCCATCCTCGAGGCCAACGAGCGCGGTTTTTACCCGTACACGCCGGCCACCAACCTGCTCTACGGCCTTCGGGAAGCGCTGCTCCTCCTCGAAGAAGAGGGGCTGCCCAACGTGTTCGCCCGGCACAACCGCCACGCCGAAGCGACCAGGGCAGCCGTCCGGGGCTGGGGCCTGGAGGTCCTGTGCGCCGACGCGCGCGAGTACTCCAGTTCCCTGACCGCCGTTCTACTGGGCGAGGAACACGACGCGGACAAGGTCCGCCGAATCATCCTGGACCGCTTCGACATGTCACTGGGCACCGGCCTGAGCAAGCTCGCCGGGCGTGTGTTCCGGATCGGCCACCTCGGCGACTTCAACGACCTGACGCTGGCCGGAACCCTCTCCGGCGTCCAAATGGGGCTCGAACTGGCCGGCGTGGACGTCGACCCCGCCGGCCTCCAAGCCGCGCTGCAGGTGTTGCGCGCCGAATGAACCCCTGCAAGTGGCGGGCGTTCCGACAAGGAGAGGGAGTGATCGGCTGGCCATAGCCGTGCGTCGGTGGATCAGGTCGCAAGCCAGCTACGACGGCGCGGCAGATCCGCGAGGTCGGCGCGCTGGAATCCGGCGCCCGCCTCATGCTCTCGACTCTCAAAGCTCCGACCCCAGCCGGTGCGGACGCGCCGGCACCTACAAGGAGGTAGGTCGTTGATCGAGCGTGCCCCTCGGCGCCTGTCCCACATGAAGCGATGGACCTACATCTTGCCGGTCATCGTCTTCATCTACGTCATCTGCTACATCGACCGAACGAACATCAGTTTCGCCCTGCCCCACCTCAAGACCGACATGCATCTCACGGGAGCCCAGCAGGGCCTCGCGAGCGGCATCTTCTTCTGGGGCTACCTGCTGCTGCAGATCCCCGGCGGCTACATGGCCGAACGATGGAGCGCGAGGCGGTGGGTCGCGATCCTGATTGTGCTGTGGAGTGTGGCAGCGATGGCCACCGGCTTGACCCACACCTTCGGCCAACTCATCCTCGCCCGTTTTCTCCTCGGGGTGGCCGAGGGTGGCGTGCAACCCGCGCTGATGACCACCATCCGATCCTGGTTCCCGTTCGCCGAACGAAGCAGGGCATTCGCGATCTTCAAGCTGTACACACCGATCGCGGCGATAGTCGCCGCCCCGTTCTCCGGCATCATCCTGACCTACGCAGATTGGCGTTGGATGTTCATCATCCAGGGTGGAGCTCCGCTGATCGTCGGACTCATCGCCTGGCTGGTGGTGATCCGCGACACGCCCGCGAAAGCGGGTTGGCTGTCGGAGACCGAGCGCAACTTCATCGAGAGTTCTCGCATCGAGGAAGGTGAGCCGCTCAAGCACCGGGGGACGTTCAAGGCCGCCTTTACGAGCCCAATTGTTTGGCGGTTCGCCCTCATCTACACGTTGACGCAGATGGGCCTGCTCGGCCTCGCGTTATGGCTGCCGAGCGTGCTCAAGAAGGCCTTTCACACCGACATGCAGGTGGGCTTCGTCGCGATCCTGCCCCAGATCGCCGCGGGTGCCGCCATCATCCTGGTCGGCCGGTCGGCGGACCGCCGGGGCAGCCACGTCGCCCATATGAGTATCGTTCTCGCTTCCGCCGCGGTGATTCTCGCTGGCGCGAGCCTGATCTCGGCGCAACAGAAGTGGCTTGTGCTCGGCGCGATGATCCTCGGGACTGCGGCATCGATCGCCTGGTACGGGCCGTTCTGGGCGACGGTCACCAAACTCGTCCCCGTCGCGGCCGCGGGCGCAGGCATGGGCCTCATCAATGGCGTCGGCAACCTCGGCAGCTTCTTCGGGCCTTACATCGGCGGGTGGCTCAGCGACCTCAGCGGCGGGGGATACGCGCTCACCCAGGTGTTCTTCGGTGGGGTCTTCGGCATCGCGGCACTGCTCGTCCTGACGTTGCGTAAGCAACTGCGGGCGGCGACGAACCTCGAATCGACCGGAGCGGAGAAAGAACCAACGGAGGAAGAACCTGCGCCGAACCCCGTCTGACCCATCTAAGCCACCGCGGCGGCGGGTCCGCCTGATGGGTCGGCCGCCGCGGCGCGTTGCTAATGACGACGGCTCGAAAGGACTGGTGATGACCTTCCCCACGACTGATACAGCCGCGACTGATCGGTCAGGCGTCGTCCCGCGCCTTGAGAGGGCGCTCCGCGCGGCGATGGACGGCGAGGTCGCCTTCGACGACTACAGTCGCCACATTTTCTCCCGCGACGCCAGCATGTACTCGATAACTCCGCTGGGTGTTGTGTTCCCGCGTCACGCCGACGACGTCGCGGCGGCGGTGAAGGCAGCCGGTGAGCTCGGCGTGCCGATCGTGGCCCGGGGCGCGGGAACGAGCCTGGCCGGCCAGACGGTAGGACCCGGCGTGGTGCTCGACCTGTCCCGGCACCTGAACCGGATCGTAGAGCTCGACCCGGTGGGCCGGACCGCGCTGGTGGAGGCCGGGGTGGTGCAGGATCAACTCAACCAGGCTGCCGCCGCCCACGGGCTGATGTTCGGCCCGGACACCTCAACCAGCAACCGGGCCACGATCGGCGGGATGATCGGCAACAACTCCGCGGGAAGCGGTTCCCTGACGTACGGCATGACGATCGATCACGTGCGGGCGCTGGAGGTGGTGCTCTCGGACGGCTCGCGCGCCAGGCTGGAACCCGTCGACGAGGCCGAGCGGAAACGCCGGGCGACGGCGGAGACGCTGGAGGGCAGGATCTACCAGGAGCTCCCGGA
>JAOPWT010000186.1 GCA_025965555.1 Mycobacterium sp. | reverse complement strand
CAGACACCATCGACGCCTACAGCGCGACGGGAAACGCACACAGTGTCGCGGTGGGCAGGATCGCCTACCTGCTGGGTTTGCACGGCGCCGCCGTGGCGGTCGACTCGGCGTGCTCATCGTCGCTGGTATCAGTGCACCTGGCCTGCCAAAGTCTGCGACTGCGGGAGAGTGACATCGCGCTGGCGGGCGGAGTGAGCCTCATCCTGCGCCCGGAAACTCAACTGGCGCTCTCGAAGTGGGGGATGCTCTCGCCGCGCGGACGGTGTCACTCCTTCGACGCGGGCGCCGACGGCTTCGTACGGGGTGAGGGCGCGGGGATGGTCGTGCTCAAGCGGCTCACCGATGCGGTGCGCGACGGTGACCGGGTGTTGGCGGTCGTCCGGGGTTCGGCGGTCAATCAGGACGGCAGGTCCAACGGCCTGACGGCCCCCAACGCCCTCGCTCAGGAGGACGTCATGACCCGCGCCCTTCGGGCCTCCGATGTGTCTGCCGGCTCGGTGAGTCTCGTCGAAACGCACGGCACCGGGACCTCATTGGGCGATCCGATCGAATTCGACGCGCTCGCGGCGATCTACGGTCAAGGCGCTCGGCCGTGCGCACTGGGCGCGGTCAAGACCAATTTCGGACACTTGGAGGCCGCCGCAGGGATCGCAGGATTCATCAAGTCGGTGTTGTCCATTGAGCGGGCACAGATCCCGCCGAATCTGCATTTCACCCAGTGGAATCCGGCCATCGATGCGTCATCGACCCGGCTGTTCATTCCCACGCGAACCACGGACTGGCCGGATCCGTCCGAGCCGCGGCGGGCCGCGGTGTCATCTTTCGGGCTTGGCGGCACGAACGCCCATATCGTGCTGGAGCAGGGGCCCGACCCGCAACCCGTCACGGCTCCGCAACCGTCCGTGACGACGTTGATGGTTTCTGGCAAGACGCCCGAGCGGCTCGCCTCGACGGCTGAGATGCTTGCCGATTGGATCGAGCGCACCGGTGCTGCGGTCCCGTTGACCGAGGTAGCCCATACCCTCAACCACCACCGGGCGCGGCATTCGAGTTCGGCGTCGGTGACGGCTGCCGATGGTGTTCAGGCGGTCGAGGGATTGCGTGCGCTGGCGGCGGGGCGCCCTGCGCCGGGGTTGGTCCGACTGCCGGAGCATCCGCCCGGGCAAGGCGTCGTCTTCGTCTATTCGGGGCAAGGCTCGCAATGGGCGGGAATGGGAAGGCGGTTGCTCGTCGACGAGCCCGCGTTCGCGGCGGCGGTAGACGATCTGGAGCCTGATTTCGTTGCGCAGGCCGGGTTTTCGTTGCGGCAGACCCTGGAGTTGGGCGAGCCCATCGTGGGCATCGACCGCATCCAGCCCGTCGTGGTCGCGATTCAGCTGGCGCTGACCGAGCTGTGGCGTAGCTACGGTGTGACACCCGATGCGGTCATCGGCCACTCCATGGGGGAGGTGTCGGCCGCGGTGGTGGCCGGCGCGTTGAGCCCAACCGAGGGATTGACGGTGATCGCCACCAGATCGCGGCTGATGGCCAGGTTGTCGGGTCAGGGTGCGATGGCGCTCCTCGAACTCGATGCCCAGGCCACCGAGAAGCTGATCGCCGACTACGGCGATGTCACACTGGCGGTGTACGCGTCACCGCGCCAGACCGTCATCGCTGGGCCGCCGAGCCAGGTGGACGCGGTGATCGCCGCGGTCGAGGCGCAGAATCGGTTGGCCCGGCGCGTTGAGGTCGACGTCGCCTCCCATCACCCCACCGTCGATCCGATCCTGCCCGAATTGCGCACGGCACTGGCGGGTTTGGCGCCAACGACACCGAAGATCCCGGTACTGAGCACCACGAGGCGAGAAGGCGCCGACGCGCCGGCGTTCGACGCCGACTACTGGGTCGACAATCTGCGCCATCCTGTGCAATTCGCGCAGTCGGTCGCCGACGCCGCCGATCGACACGCGACGTTCGTCGAAGTCAGCCCACACCCACTGCTCGCACACGCCCTCATCGACAACCTCGAGGCCGCCAGGCCTCGCGGGGACGTCCTGGTCACCGGAACACTGCACCGCGAGGACAACGAGACGCTGACCTTCCATTCGCAACTGTCCACGGTGCGGCGACCGTCGGACGAGGACGAGCCGTGCGGCAACGGCCGACTCGCCGACATCCCGCCCACTCCTTGGCAGCATCGGCGGTACTGGCTTGCGAGCCGCCCACTCGATCGAGCGCTGACCGGAACTCATCCGCTGCTTGGCCTGCATGTCGAGCTGCCGTCGGGCCGCGACCACATGTGGCAGGCCGACGTCGGGACCGACGTTCTCGGATGGTTGGCCGATCACCAGGTGCACGGCCGGGCGGTGATGCCGGCCGCAGGCTTTGCGGAGATGGCGCTGGCCGGGGCCAGCGACGCGCTCGGCATCCCGGCACACCGTGTCACGGTGAAACGACTCGAGGTCGAACAGATGCTCGCGCTGGACGCGCAGACCATGGTGACGACCTATCTCACGCGCGGCGCTGACGCCGATGTCCGAGTAGAAGTCAATTGCCGCTCTGCGCACGGCAATTGGACCAGGCACGCGGTCGCACAGATATCGACCGAACAGACAGCTCTCCTGCCTCCATCCAGCCTGCGCGCGGAGAACAGCTGCGAGGTGTCGGTTGCCGACATGTATGCGGCGCTGCGAAGGACAGGCGCGCACCACGGCCAGGCCTTCGCTGCCTTGACCCGCGTCTGGCGGGCGGTGGGCGACTCATCGGCGGAGTCGGAGATCGTGCTGCCCGACGAGGCGACCGCTCATCGCGGCTACCGCATTCATCCCGTCATGCTCGATGCGGCACTGCAGACGCTGGCTGCCGCGATGCCGGAAGAAGCTAGTGCCGACTCGGCAGAAGTGACCTACCTTCCAGTGTCTTTCGAGACGCTGCGGGTATTCGGTGACACCGGTAGGCGCGCACGCTGCCACGCTGCGCTGGTGAACCTCGACGACGAGGGGGCGGGCAAACTGGGCCGGATCGTGTTGATGGATCCGGCAGGGCAGCCCACCGCCGAGATCACCGGGGTGTATCTGCGCCGTGTTGAGCGACGGACGGTGCCATTGCCGTTGGAGCAGAAGATCTTCGACATCAGGTGGCAGGAAAGCGCACCGCCCGAGACCAGGGGCGAGTCGTCGGCTGCCGCCGCAGGAAGCTGGCTGATGCTGTCCGACGGCTCGGAGACGAAGGCGTTCGCCGACCGATTCGCCGCCGCCTTCGCCGGACCGAGCCGTCGAGTGGTCACTGAACACCTCTTCGACGAATCGGCGGTCATCGAGGCATTCGCCAAGACTGCATCCGACCCCGACGTGCCCCCCGTCGGCGTGGTCGTGTTCGTCGGGACCCGCTCGTTCGACGCCACGACATCGGATGACGCGCTCGAGCGGACTCGAGCCACGATCTCGTCGATTTCGGCGACGCTGCGGGCGACCGTCGGTGGCTGGCACGGTACCTCGCCACGACTGTGGCTGGTGACCAGGCGCGGACTGGTGGCAGGCGACGACGGGCCGGGTGATCCCGCGATCGGCGCGCTGACCGGTCTCGTCCGGGTCGTCGCCTACGAGCATCCCGATCTGCACGCCACCCTGATCGACCTCGATGCAGCGGACGACGACATCGCGGCGCTGCAGGCCGAATTCGAGTCGCCCGGGCGCGACGACGTCATCGCGTGGCGCAATGGGCGCCGGTATCTCCAACGGCTGGCACGCGCGACTCTCGGCGAATCCCAAGGCGCTCAAACGGTTCGGGCAGACGGTTCGTACATCCTCACCGGAGGACTCGGCGGTCTTGGCCTGGTCGTGGCCCACTGGCTGGTGGACAGAGGAGCGGGCCGCGTCGTGCTCAACGGTCGCAGCGACCCTACCGATGATCAGGCCGTGCAGCTCGCCGAGCTCGGGAGCCGCGCCGAGATCGCGTTCGTGGCCGGCGACATCGCCACGCCCGGCACCGCCGACCGCCTGGTCGCCGCCGCCGAAGCCACCGGGCTGCCTCTGCGCGGCGTCATGCACGCCGCGGCGATTCTCGACGACGGTCTGGTCACCACCCTCAGCAACGAAAGCCTTCAGCGGGTGTGGGCGCCGAAGGCAGGTGGCGCGCTGCGCCTGCACGAGGCGACGGCAGGACGAGACCTGGACTGGTGGATTGTCTTCTCCTCTGTCGCATCACTTCTGGGCTCACCAGGACAGGCGGCTTATGCCAGCGCGAATGCGTGGGTCGACGCCCTGGTCGCCTGGCGGCGAGCGTCGGGTCTTCCCGGTTTGACCATCAACTGGGGCCAGTGGGCCGACGTCGGCCTCGCACGGTCTCTGACGTTCGGTGCACTTGACCCCATCAGCCCCGCCGAGGGGCTGGAGGCCATGGATGCCGTCGTCGGGGACCGCCTCGGCCGGGTCGGCGTCGCCCGCCTTCGGCTCGACCGCGCCGCTGCCGCGTTCCCGGAGATCCGCGACCTCGGATACTTCACCGACATGATCGACGAATTGGCGGCACTCGACGCCGGGACCGATTGGCCGGGTCCGAGTGCATTGCGCGACCTCGATCCCGCAGATGTCGGACGAGTCGTGACCGAGCGCTTGCGGGAACGCATTTCGGCGATCATGGGCTATCCCGACCAGTCGGCGATCGGGGAGCTCAAGCCGCTGCTCGGACTAGGGATGGATTCTCTTATGGCCGTGCGTATCCGCAACGCCGCCCGCGCCGACTTCGGGGTGGAACCGTCGGTGGCCCTGCTACTGCAGGGCGCCTCGGTGCACGATCTCTCGGCTGATCTCGTCTCGCAGCTCGGGCTCGCGGGAAGCACTGCTGCACAACGACCCAACGATCTACGCGACAGAGCGCACAAGCGTGCCTCGTCGCGCCAGCGAGCCGCGGTGCGGCGCAAGGAAGGGCGACGGGTGTGAACAACAACGTCAACTTCGCATCGGCGTCTTCATCGACGTCGGACCCGTTCCCCGCCGATGCGATCGCCGTCATCGGCATGGCGGGTCGATTCCCCGGGGCCGACTCGCTGTCGGCGTTCTGGCGCAATCTGCGCGATGGTGTGGAGTCCATCGTCGCGGTGCCAGAGGCGGATCTCATCGGGGCTGGGGTCTCGGACAAGGCTCTGGCCAACCCGGCGTACGTGAAGCGCGCTGCCCTGATGGCCGGGATCGACGAGTTCGACGCGGAGTTCTTCGGTTTCACGCCACAGGGCGCCCGGATGATGGACCCGCAGCACCGGCTCTTCCTCCAGTGCGCCTGGCACGCCCTCGAGGACGCCGGCTACGACCCGGCGCAGTCCGACGGCGCCATCGGCGTGTACGGAACCAGTTCGGCCAGTGGGTATCTCCTGCACAACTTGATGTCGCACCACGACCCGAAACGGATCATCGGCGAGGGCGCCACCTTCGAGATGATCAACCTGTCGATGCAGAACGACAAGGACTACCTGGCGACCCGGGTATCGCACCAGTTCAACCTGCGTGGCCCCGCACTCTCGATCCAGACGGCGTGTTCCTCGTCTCTGGTCGCGGTTCACCTTGCCTGCCAAAGCCTGATCAGTGGTGAATGCGAGATGGCGCTCGCCGGTGCCGCCTCGATCCGGGTGCCTCACCACGTGGGCTACTGGCACGAACCCGGCTCGATGGCCTCGGCGAGCGGGCATTGCCGCCCGTTCGACGTGCGCGCCGACGGCACGGTCTTCGGCAGTGGGGTGGCCATCGTGGTACTCAAACCGCTGCAGGTCGCCCTCGACGACGGCGATCGCATTCACGCCGTAATCAGGGGCTCGGCGATCAACAACGACGGGTCGACGAAGATGAACTACGCCGCGCCGAATGCGGCAGGGCAGGCCGACGTCATCGCCGAGGCGCATGCGGTCGCAGAATGCGATCCGGCCACCGTCAGCTTCGTCGAAACACACGGTACGGGAACGCCGCTCGGCGACCCGATCGAGATCGAAGGGCTGCGCCAGGCGTTCGAGCTGGCCGCCGAGACGCGACCGGGCCCATGCGTGCTGGGGTCGGTGAAGTCCAACATCGGTCATCTGGAGGTGGCGTCGGGGATCGCCGGACTCGTCAAGGCGATTCTGTGCCTCGAGCATCGGGGCCTGCCGGGAACGCTGCACTACACCAGCCCGAATCCCGAGCTGCATCTCGACCGCGGACCCTTCGTCGTCCGCGGCGAATACAGTCCGTGGGAATGGGACGGCGTCCGGCGCGCTGGGGTCAGCTCGTTCGGCGTCGGCGGAACGAACGTGCACATCGTGCTCGAAGAGGCACCGTCGGCGCAGGCACCGGTGGTTGCCGAGGGTCCCTCGGTGCTCCTGCTGTCGGCGCGAACAGTCGAGGCGTTGCAACACTCGCGGGCGGTCCTGGCCACCGAACTGTCCGACCAGCAGGAGGTACTCGACCCGTCGGACGTCGCAGCCACCCTGGCGACCCGGCGCAAGGAATCCATCCGAATGGCCGCCGTCGTCGACAATCAGCAGCACGCGGCAACCGTGCTCGGCAGCCAGGAAAACGAGAACGTCTTCACCGACGAGTGGCGCTCCGACGACGCGCTTCAGCAGGACCGGATCGCTTTCGTGTTCCCCGGCCAGGGCGCTCAACACGTCGGAATGGCGCGTGGCCTCTATGCGGCGGAGCCCGTTTTCACCAAACACTTCGACGAGTGCGTCGCCGGGTTCAACGAGGAATTGGGCATCGACTTGCGCGCCCAGATCTTCGAGGGGACCGCAGCGGATCTGGAGCGGACCGACCGAACCCAGCCCGCCTTGTTCGCCGTCGAGTACGCGTTGGCCCGTTTGGTCGAATCCTACGGAGTGTCACCTGCTGCGTTGGCCGGACACAGTATCGGTGAATACGTGGCAGCCACCATCGCCGGGGTATTCGATCTTCCGACCGCAGTCAAGGCGGTCTCGATGCGCGGGCGGCTGATGCGCGCCGCTCCCGGCGGCATGATGGTCGCGGTCGCGCAAAGTCCAGAGGCGATCGCCGAATGCCTTTCGTCAGACGTCGATGTGGCCGCGATCAACGATCCTGGCAGCTGCGTCGTCGCGGGGACCGAAGAAGGCATCCGTGGGTTTCAGGAGCGGCTGTCCAAGACGGGAATGGTTGCCCGACGGGTCCGAACCTCACACGCATTCCACTCCCGGCTGATGGCCGGGGTGTTGCCGGAGTTCAAGGCATACCTGTCGCGCCTGGCGCTGCGTGAACCACGGATTCCGCTGCTGTCGAACATCACCGGGACGTGGATGACGGCAGGCGAAGCCACCGATCCGGCTACCTGGGCCAACCAAATACGTTCCACGGTAAGGTTTTCCGCCGAGCTCGACGTGCTGCTCGGCGATCCGTCGCGCGTATTGGTCGAGGTCGGGCCCGGTGGGACGCTCAGCGCCTCGGCCACCCGCCACCCTCGGTGGTCCTCGAGGCATCGTGCGGTGCGACTGATGCGGCACCACGCGCAGAACAGGAGCGATCGCGACACGTTCCTGTTGGCCCTCGGACAGCTCTGGGCTGCCGATGTCGACGTCGACTGGACCCCGCTTGCGGCAGGTCGGCGATCGCGCCGGGTGACCCTGCCCGGCTATCCCTTCGATCGGCAGAAACACTGGGTCGAACACAGCGGGACCACCGCATGGGGAGGCCACGCCGAAGCGACCAACGGCCATACTGCGGCCGGTGTCCCCGCTGCGGCGCCGTCGGGCGCCGCGACCAACGGGACGTCGCAGATGGAAGTGACGTTGCAGCGGATCTGGGCACAGTGCCTGGGCGTCGGCTCCATCGATCGCAACGCCAACTTCTTCGAACTCGGCGGCGACTCCCTCGTCGCCATCAGCGTCGCGATGACCGCCGCCAACGATGGCCTCGATCTCACTCCGCAGGACCTCTACGAACATCAGACCGTGGCCGCGCTCGCCAAGAGCCTGACCGATCGCTATGCAGGTGGGCTCTCCCGCCAATCCACTGAGGACACGAGCCGTCCGGCTGTCCCGCCAAACGTCACACTATTCGTCGAGCACGGGCTGTGCGAGCCGAGTCGCTGGCGAATCCCGTTGATCCTCAAGTTGTCCGAGAATGTGCAGCTCGAAGACGTCCGGTCGGTGCTGACGGCCATCACGGCGCGACACGATGCGCTGCGCACGCGGATCGTGCGGCGCGACGGCACGTGCGAGCAGCACGTCGAGGAGGCAGACGAATTCAACAAGCTCTCGACCCGCACGCTGCCCGACGGCACCGCCCCAGGCACCGCCGAGGAGCGGGCGGCCCTGTTGGCCGTTCTCGATGAGATGTCCCAGGATGGGGAACTGTCCGACGCGCCGCTGATTGCGACATATGTGCATGGGGTGGCCAATGGCGCGGGCCATCTGGTGATCGGATTGCACGGGATGTCCGGCGACGTCGCATCGCGCGAAATACTGCTGGCCGACCTGTTCACCGCATTCGGTCAACGCCTGGCCGGCCAAGACATCGTGCTGCAGCCGGTCTCGACCTCTTGGGGTCAGTGGTCGCAGCGGTGTGCCGCTCTAGCCGCCCATCCCGCCGTGCTGTCCAGCCGCGGCTACTGGCTGGACAGCGTATCGAAAGCCACGTTGCGCGTGGCGAAGTCAGCAACGTCACCACCGCGGCCGCAGGACCTGGTGAAGTTCGCTTCCGCGCTGACCGGTGCTCAGACCAGCGAGGTCGAGAACGCCCGTCGCGAACTACGGGTGCCGATCGACGACATCCTGCTGGCCGCCCTCGGTCGAACCATCGGGGGTGTCGTCGGGGAAGGGGCGATCGCCGTGGACCTCGAGGGGCAGGGTCGCTCGGTGCTCAAACCCGACGTCGACTCGCGACGCACCGTCGGCTTCCTCAGCACCGTCTACCCGGTTGCGCTGGCGTGTTCGACGGCCACTGATGCTCGCTCGCTCATCCAGGACGTGCGCGAGACACTCGGCGGGGTGCCACATTACGGAATCGGGTACGGCTTGTTGCGGTATCTGCACGCGCCGACCTCGCGACTACTTGGTGCGAATCCGCCCGCAGACATCTTCTTCTCCTACGTCGGCACGATCGCGGAACTCCCCGTCGCCGAGGACGCCCCGGTGCAACTCCACGCCGATACGGCGATGCCGGTGCGCGAGACGATCCCCGGGCTCGGTCATGCACTTGAGTTGCGTGCCTACCGCTCCGGCGATCAGTTGCACCTGGATTGGTGGTACGACACCCGCCGGCTCGAGCCCGCTGTCGTGGAATCGCTGGCGCGGCGCTTTCCTGGCGAGCTGTCCGATTTGGTAGCTGACGTCTTCGCGGAGGACGGATTCGACTCGGCGGGAGACGATCTGGAGCTGATCGATCTGTCGTCGGTCGAGACCGGCAGTGAACTCCATGCGTAGCGTGGGCAACGCGGTCACCGTCGAGGGAATCCGCAAGTCCTTCGGTGACGTCGAGGCCGTTCGCGGTATCAGCTTCGACGTGGCGCGCGGCGAGGTGCTTGCCGTGCTCGGCCCCAACGGCGCAGGCAAGACGACGACCGTGAACATCCTCGCGACGCTCACCACGCCCGACCATGGGCGGGCGGTGGTCGCGGGCCACGACGTCGTGAAGGACCCGGCCGGGGTGCGACGCTCGATCATGCTGACCGGCCAGCACGTGGCCCTCGATGACATGCTCACCGGCCGCGAGAATCTCGTGATGTTCGGGCGCCTGCAGGGATTGAAGAAATCCCATGCTCGAGCACGGGCCGAACGGCTCCTCGAGCAGTTCGATCTCGTCGACGCGTCCAAGCGCAAGGTCAGTACCTACTCGGGAGGCATGCGTCGGCGCATCGACATCGCCTGCGGACTGGTCGTCCGGCCGGAGGTGGTCTTCCTGGATGAACCGACTACCGGACTGGATCCGCGTAGCAGGCAAGACATCTGGGACCTGGTCTCGGACTTTCAAGCGGCCGGAATCGCCACGCTGCTGACTACCCAGTACCTCGAGGAGGCCGACGAGCTCAGTGATCGCATCGTGGTGATCGATCACGGCACCATCATCGCCGAGGGAACCGCAGACCAACTGAAGGAGCGCACGGGAGCGACCTACTGCGAAATCGTGCCACGCAATGTCAAGGACCTGCCCGCGATGGTTGCGGCGCTCGGCCCGCTTCTGCCGACACGCAATCGCGCGGCGCTGACGACCACGTCGAACCGGATCTCGATGCCGGCCCCCCGCGGAGCCGACACCCTCGCGCAGGCGTTGCACCTGCTGACCGACGCGCGAATCGAATTGACGGACATCGCACTGCGTCGGCCGTCGCTCGATGAGGTGTTCCTCGCGCTGACGAGCCGCACCAACGGCCACTCGTCCTCGAGCCACGCCAACTCGGCTCCGAGACATGCTGCTGTGAAAGCGGTTTCGTGACCGCCGCAGTGGCCGTTGACACGGCGATCCCGAGCGCGGATCGACCTGCGACGTCGGCGATCACGCAGTGGTGGGTCCTGACGGTACGGGTGATCACCCCGACGCTGCGCAACGGCGAGGTGTTTACGCAGATCGCCACGTCCATCATGTTCACGGTCGGCTACTACATCCCGCTCAAGAAGATCATGGGCGCCTTCGTCGTCGGCATGAGCTACGGGCAGTACCTGATGCCGTTGATCGCGCTGCAAGCGGTCGCCTTCGCCGCCGTGTCGGCGGCGTTCCGCTCGGCCAGCGACTCGGTGGAAGGCATCAACACACGATTCAAGGCCATGGCCATCGGCTCGTTGACACCGTTGGCCTCACGCATGTCAGCCAGCATGTACCGCTGTGTGATCGCACTGGTGACGGCACTGGTGTGCGGTTACGTCATCGGTTTTCGGTTCCATGGCGGGTGGCTGCACGCCGCGGGCTTCTGTGCGTTGATGGTGTCGATCGGTGCGGCGCTGTCGTTGCTCGGGGATCTGATCGGGGTAGCCAACGAGAATCCGGAGGCCACCGTGCCGGTGATGCTGGTCCCGCAATTGTTCTTCGGCCTGTTGTCCGTCGGTCTGCAACCGGTCGAACGGTTCCCGGAATGGATCCGACCCTTCGTCCGCAATCAACCGGTGTCGCAGTTCGTGGACGCACTGCGGGCGTTGGCGGGCGACAGTGCCAGCTCGCCCGGGTCGGTGACCTGGTCCTCGGTCGGCCCGGCATTGGCGTGGATCACGGGTCTGATCGCCGTTTCCCTTCCCCTGCACGCCATCGTCTCGGCAAGGCGGCGGTGATGGCGGTCATCTCGCAGAACGGTAGAGCGCTGCGCCGCGACGGGGTCGAGGTGATTCCACCGGATCTCGGGCAGAACACCGGGGGCTCGGGGCGGCACCGGTTGCGGCGACACTGGGAGAACTCACCGCGACGGCTTGTCGCGCACACCTCTGTGCTCACCGGTCGGGTACTTCGTCGCTGGGGCCGTGACACTGCGACGATGGTGGAGTCGCTCATCATGCCGGTGGTCCTGCTGGTGACGCTGGATATCGTTCTTGGGGACAACATCAAGCTGGTGACCGGCCAGAGTGCGCTCTACGGCAGCGTTCCACTGATGGCGATGGTAGGCGCGATGACCGGAGCCATGGTCAGCGGCATTGCTCTCATGCGTGAGCGCACCGACGGTGTTCTGTCCCGGTTCTGGGTGCTGCCGGTGCACCGGGCTGCCGGTCTGCTGTCAAGACTGGCGGCCGACGCAGTACGCATCACGGTCACCACGGTGGTCGTCATGGGAGTCGGGATGGCGCTTGGATTCCGGTTCCGGCAGGGCGTCCTGCCCGCGGTGGCCTGGGTGTTCGTACCGACGGTGTTGGGCCTGGCGTTCACGGCTGCGGTGATCTTGCTGTCGCTGTATGCGGCGAACACCGTCATGGTGGAGCTCAGCGAGGGAGTTTGGGCCGTATTGATGTTCTTCAGTACGGGTTTCGTGCCACTGGATCAGTATCCGGACTGGATCCGGCCGGTCGTCGAACATCAGCCCGTCAGCTGCGCGATCGAGGTGATGCGAGGGTTGTCGATCGGCGGCCCGCTCGCCAGACCGTCCGTTGAACTGCTGCTGTGGTCGGTCGGCATCCTGTCGTTGTGCGCGCTACCCCTCGGGATCGGTTACCGACGGGCGAGCAAACGCGAATGATCGCTCGGCACTCGACCGTCGATGAAGAGGAGAATCGATGGCTTTTCCATCGTCTGTGATTCGAAGGCTCGCACCCAGTGAGGAGTGGTACGCCCAGAGCATGACCTTCGGTGCGATCACCCTTGACTTGACCGGCCGGTTCGACATTGCGGCCATGTCAACGGCTTTCGACGCGCTGCTGGAAGCTCACCCCATCCTTGCCGGACACTTGCAGAGCGGGCCCGACGGGCGCCACGAGATCGTCGCGGACGATCTTCTCCACCCCGGAATATGGTTGGCGTCGCCGGACTCTCCCGAGGTGGTCCTTGACCCATCGGTCTCGCTGATCAACGTGAACGTCAAGGTACTCGACGGACGAACCGAGGTGACGCTGTATGTCCACCACAGCCTCGCCGATGGCCATCACCAGGCGGCGCTGCTGTTTGAATTGTTCTCCCGTTACACCGGCGTGGTGAGCACCGGTGGGCCGGGCCCGGTGAGTGCTGCGCCCGCGCCCGTATCGCTCGAGACCCTCCTCGATCGGCGCGGCATTGCGAAGAACTCACGTTCTGGTCTCGAGCGGTTCATGCCAGCGATGTTCGCCTACGAACTGACCCCACCCCGCGTCCCCGAACTGCACGGCAATGCCACGGGGCCGGTGCCCGCACCGACTGCCAGGGGCAGGCTGAGCAAGGACGAGACGAATGCCCTGGTGGAGTTCGGCAGAGCGAACCGGCTGTTCCTCAACCCGCTGACCTCCGCCGCGGTCCTGCTTGCCGAATGGCAGCTGCGCGGCACACCCGATATCCCGATCCCGTATGTGTACGTCGTCGATCTGCGCACGCTTCTGGATCCACCCGTGGACGCGATGGAGGCCACCGATCCGTTGGGCATGGCCACCTACCTCGCACACATCGGCTCGAAGACCGAACTCGTCGACCTGGCCCGCGACATCGCAGCTGCTCTTGCGACCGACCTGTCGGACGGCGTGGTGCAGACGTCGATGCTGCATTTCAAGCCGCAGTACGACGACGGTCCGCGCGGATTGCCGGACGTCGTGTCGTCGACCAACCTCGGCCGTACCCCACCGTTGCCGACTCCGCCGGGCTTGAGTGTGACGGACTGGCGCACAACGATATTCCGGGCGTCAAGGGTGGTGGACATGTATTCGGTCGGTGTCTTCGGAGGCCACGTGGCGGTGGAGCATCACACGTATGCGCCGCAGCCGCAGCGGTCGGTCGACCTGGTCTTGTCGATCCTGCGCGATGCTGCGCTGCAACCGCAGAGCTGAGGCCTACGACCCGGCCGGCCCGAACGCGTAGCGGTGGTATTGCAAGGTGTTGCGCACCGGTGGCAGCACCCGAAGCAACCGTTTGGCCACCTGAAACGTTCGTGACGCCCGCGCGAAGGTGCGGGCGTCGAAAAGCGATGTGGCGGAGAGCAACCGGATTCCGTGCACCCGGCTCAAGACGTCCTGAGGGCTGTTGACCGCCCAGAAGAGCGTCGAGCCTGATCGTCGCACCAACGTCTGCATCTTCTGCGTTCGGATGCCGAACCAGTTGTAGAAGTCGATTTGCAGTTCACCGGTGGGGAAGCGGTCGACGAAGCGTTGCAGCAGTGCCACCCCGTCGTGCTGTGTGAGGTACATGCTGATTCCCTCGGCGAGTAGCAGCGCCGGGCGGTCCGACGGAATCTGATCAAGCCATGACGGGTCAGTAGCCGAGGTAGAGATCAGGTGGTAGTCGGAGCGCGGCGGATAGATGTTCTCGCGCAACGCGATTACGGCTGGATAGTCCACGTCGTACCAATCCACCTCGGGTCCGGGATTCAACCGGAACACCCTGCTGTCCAACCCGCAACCGAGGTGGATCACAGTCGAATGCGGGTGAACGGCCAGGAATTGAGCGGCCCAGATGTCGTATTGCGCGGAGCGCACCGTGATCAACGGAGCCCACCTGTGGGTGATGCCGATCTGGCTCCAGTCGTAGTCCAAACGGTCGATCGCGTCCCTGGCGTAGATGTCGCCGAGCACCGGCCGCCGGAAGTCGGCGTCCAACGCCTTGAGGTACAGCGTCGTCAGCATGGTCTGTGCCGCGCCGCTGAGATCGACGGAAGCCTTGGTCGTCACGCCTCAAAGACTAATGCGCCCGAGGGCATGTCGGGGTTGACTACTCCTCGTGATCGGATTCGGTGGCGCTGGACCGGTCACCGTGCTTGGACTCGGCCGCGGTGTGTGGGTTCGGCCCGTCGCCCTTGGCTGTGGTGGGACGCTTGGGCGCGGTGTCCGAGTCGGCGGTGCCGGAGTTGGCGGTGGCCGAGTCGCCCGATGAATCCGCGGCGTCGGCGCTTGCCCGGCGCTCGTGTTTAGCCGACCTCTGAGGTCGTTTGGTTTCTGTGTTCGTGTTCGTGTTCGTGGCCGTGTTGGTGTTCGCGGTCGTCGTGTTCGTGGCCGTGGTCTTGACGGCGTCTGGGACGGGGTTGGCCGTCGGCGCCTCGGGCTCGCTCGATGCGGCGGGGGCGGCTGCCGTATCGCCGGTGGTCGGACTCGACACCTTCGCGGGCAGGTCGGCCACCTGGGCAACGGGCTGTTTGGCGGTCTCTGGCACTACTGCAGGGGTCTGGTTCGTCTGAGTCTGCGCGTCGGCGGGAACGTCGGCGACGCTGGCTGGTGGGGCTTGCAGCGTCGGAAGGGCCTCGGTCAGTGACGTCTTGGCTGGTTGTGCGACGACGGGGCTCGGCGTGGGGCTCGGCGTCGAATTCGTCAGCGCGGCCGGTGCGGGCGCAGCCACGGTGGCGTTTCGGCTGTAGCCGGTATCGATGATCTGCTTCAACTGATCTTGGATCGGTGCGAGGAAGGGCATCAGTGTCACCAGTGGAAGCTGCAGGGGTGCAATCAAATACCTGGTGGTCGTCCCCCCGGTGCCGGGATCGGTCACCACACTCGTCGGTGTCATCTTCGAGATGTCCGCGAAGTAAGTGGCATTATGCAGAACGAATATGCCCGCTACGGCGTTCGCAACGGCCAGCAGATTCAGTGGCTGGTCGGGGAAGTCGGCGAAGCCGTCGTATTGAAAGGTGACCACCGAGACGTTGTACGCCGTTTGCGCCGGCGACTGGTAGGTGTAACCGCTCATCGTGTCGAACAGCGAACTGGGGCGGAAGGCGTCCTGGCGGCTGCCGTCGGCAATGATCACGAAGTTGACCTTCTTGGGGTCGGGCGCCAGATCGGGGTGCTCCTGGTAGTAGCGCAGGGTCTCGTCGAGCACCAGCGAGCCCGCCGACGCCCCAACCACTGTCACTGGG
>JAOPWT010000157.1 GCA_025965555.1 Mycobacterium sp. | reverse complement strand
GAGCTGTACGCCAAGAACGTCACCTCGCTGCTGGAGCTGTTGATCACCGATGGTGCGTTGGCACCGGACTTCGACGACGAAGTGGTCGCCGCTTCGTGCGTGACCACGACCGTGAAGGCGGACGCCTGATGTATGACCAGTTGTTGGCCAATCTCGCGATCCTGGTGCTGGCCGGGTTCGTCGGGTTCGCGGTGATCTCCAAGGTGCCCAACACCTTGCACACCCCGCTGATGTCGGGCACCAACGCCATTCACGGCATCGTGGTGCTCGGCGCCCTGATCGTGCTTGGCGAGCTGCCGGCCGATGCGCCGTTGGGGGTGCGGATCATCGCCTTCGTCGCGTTGATCTTCGGCACGCTCAACGTGATCGGCGGTTTCCTGGTCACCGACCGGATGCTGAGCATGTTCAAGGCCAAGAAACCCGAGCCGGTGGCGGCGGCATCTGACTCCGAGGCCGGTGTCGGGAAGTGAACTATCTGATCAACGGTCTCTACATCGTCGCGTTCGCCCTGTTCATCCTCGGGTTGTCCGGGCTGACCGGACCCAAGACCGCGGTGCGGGGCAACTGGATCGCCGCCACCGGGATGGGGCTGGCCGTGCTGGCCACGTTGATCAAGGTGCGCGACACGGCCTCGATCAACTGGATCCTGATCGTGGCCGGTCTGCTCATCGGCGTCGTCTTGGGCGTGCCGCCGGCCAAGAAGACCAAGATGACCGCGATGCCGCAACTGGTGGCGCTGTTCAACGGGGTGGGTGGCGGCACGGTCGCGCTGATCGCGTGGGCGGAGTTCATCGAGACCGACGGGTTCGGCCGCTTCACCCCCGAGCAGTCCCCGACCGTGGCGCTGGTCGTCGGCTCGTTGTTCGCGGCGATCATCGGGTCGGTGTCGTTCTGGGGTTCGCTGGTGGCGTTCCTCAAGCTGCAGGAGTCCATCCCGAAGAACGTCGAAAAGGCACTGGTGCGCTCTGCCAAGCTCTTTCAGGCCTCCAACGTCGTGCTGCTGCTCGGCGCGATCGCCGCGGCGGTCTACATCGGACTGCACGCCGGCGTCGGCAGTCCGGGGTGGCTGATCGTCCTGGTGCTCGCGCTGGCCGGCATCATGGGCCTGTTCGTGGTGTTCCCGATCGGCGGCGCGGACATGCCGGTGGTCATCTCCCTGCTCAACGCGATGACCGGATTGTCCGCCGCCGCAGCCGGGTTGGCGCTCAACAACACCGCGATGATCGTGGCAGGCATGATCGTCGGGGCCTCCGGTTCGATCCTGACCAACCTGATGGCCGTGGCGATGAACCGGTCCATCCCGGCGATCGTGTTCGGCTCCTTCGGCGCGGGCTCTGCGGGTGCCGCCGGTGCGGCAGCTGGGGAGCAGGGCACCGCCAAGGCGACCTCGGCCGCCGACGCCGCGATCCAGATGGCCTACGCCAACCAGGTCATCGTGGTGCCCGGCTACGGTCTGGCCGTGGCCCAGGCCCAGCACGCGGTCAAGGACATGGCGTCGATCCTGGAGGCCAAGGGCGTCGAGGTCAAATACGCGATCCACCCGGTCGCAGGCCGGATGCCCGGTCACATGAACGTGCTGCTGGCCGAGGCTGATGTATACTACGACGCCATGAAGGAAATGGACGACATCAACGGCGAATTCGGCCGCACGGACGTCACCCTGGTCATCGGCGCCAACGACGTCACCAACCCCGCCGCACGCAACGACCCATCCAGTCCCATCCACGGCATGCCGATCCTCAACGTCGACCAATCCCGCTCGGTCATCGTGCTCAAACGATCGATGAGCTCGGGCTACGCAGGCATCGAGAACCCCCTGTTCTTCCTGGGCCACACCTCCATGCTCTTCGGCGACGCCAAGAAATCCGTCAGCGCCGTCATCGAGGAGCTCAAGGCGCTCTAACTCTGCGCGAGCAGACGTCCCGCGGAAACTACAGCCAGTCCCGCTTGCGGAACATCGCGTAGAGCAGCGCGACGACGACCACGATGACGACGGAGCTGGCGATGAAACCGGCGACCGTGTTGATCCCCGGATACTCGACGTTCTGACCGTAGAAACCGGTCACGGCAGTGGGGACGGCAATGATCGCCGCCCAGCCGGTGAGCTTCTTCATCACCGTGTTCAGCCGGGCGTCCTGCAGCGAGAGGTTCGTCTCGAAGACCGTTGTGACCATGTCGCGCAACGACTCCGTCCACTCCGAGGCCCGCAGCACGTGGTCGTAGAGGTCGTCGTACAGCGGGTTGAGTTCCGGTGAGGTCTTCGCGTCCAGCCGTCGACTCTTGATGGCGCTGACGACTTCGCGCATGGGCAGCACCACCCTGCGCAGTTCGACGAGGTCCTTGCGGTAGCGGTAGGTGCGCCGCTGCAGACCGCGTGTGGGGCCGTCGTCGGCGAACAGCTCGTCCTCGAGTGATTCGATACCGTCGTCGAGCGACTGCACGGCGTCGAAGTGCCCGTCGACCACGACGTCGAGCAACCCGTGCACCAACGCGCCGACGCCGTACTGCTGACCACCGAGCTCGTCGAACCGCTGGGAGACCTCCTCCATAACGAAGCCGGGATCGTCGCCCGCGAGCGGTGGCAGGCGCACGGTGATCAGCCCGCGGGGCAGCACGAACGCCGAGATGCGGTGCTTCACCAACGTCGAGGTGGTGTCGTCGTCTGGCGTCAGCATCTGCACCGCGTAGACCGTGAAGAAGGTGTGCGTCCGGTACACCGTCGCCTTGGTTCGCTCATTCGGCGCGGTCGCATCCTCGACCGCCCAGATGTTGAGCCCCAGTTCCGCGGCCAGTGCGCTGAGCGCATCGTGATCGGGGTCGTAGATGTCGGCCCACACCAGCATGTCGTCGTCGGCCAGACAGTCCGAAATGGCCGCGAACGTGAAACCGTCCACCGGCTTGCCCGCTCGCCACATCCGTCCGCGTACCTCGGTCATCAGGCCATCATTGCGCAGACCTTTGCTCATCTCGATTGCGCACCGATCGCGTATCGAGATTCTCGGGCCTGATGCAGCACCGACTTCCTGGCCTCACGATGGCGATCAGAGATTCTCGTTGGCGACTTAAGGAGTGCTGCTGCCGTGAGTGTGGTGGTTGAACGTGGGCTGGCGCGATGCCCACGGTGCGTGGCGGTCGCCGACTACACCTTCGTCGAATCGGGACCCAATTCCGTGCGCTACGAGGTGCATTGCGGGCGGTGCGGCGAAGCCTATTGCGAGGTGCATACTCCGTTGACACCCGACTTCACGGCGGCCGTCGACGCGTTGGTGGTCTGCCCACCACCCGTGCCTCCGACCGCCTTCGACCTGTATCGGCGACGAGCGACGGCGTGGCTCGCCGGTGTGCGAGTCAAGGCGTCGGCCTTCGTCAGGCCCGCGGGGTCTGCAATTGCGTCAAAGGTCCGCAGTCTGCGGCATTGAGCTCAGGCGGTGACGATGGAGTTGGGGCGGGCAGGTCTACAGCTGGTCGCGCAGCTCCCTCAGGGTCTTCTCCAGGATCCGGGAGACGTGCATCTGGGACACCCCGATGTGTTCGGCGATCTGGCTCTGGGTCATCGACTCGAAGAAACGGAGGTAGAGCACGGTGCGCTCGCGCTCGGGTAGCGCGGCGAGCAGCGGTCGGACGGTTTCCTGGTCGGTGATCCGGTCGAACCCGAAGTCGACGTCACCCACCGTGTCCGAGACCATCCGCGGTGCTGAGTCGCCGCTGGACACCGGGGCGTCGATGGAGTGCACCCGGTACGCCTCGGCGGCCAGCATGCTGTCGACGATGTCCTCGCGGCTCATGTCGAGGGCGTCGGCCAGCTGCCCGGCGTTGGGCGCC
>JAOPWT010000150.1 GCA_025965555.1 Mycobacterium sp. | reverse complement strand
ACGTCGGCGCGGACTCCTTCGATGATGGAGTCGAGCACGGTCCCCGAACTCATGAGCCGTCGCTTCCCTTCACGCCTTCTGAAAGTCCCCAGATGATCTTTCCAACGAAGGGTAGTCGCCAGAGCTGCACGGGCCATCACCGCCCCTCGTTGTCCGAAGAGGTCGAGTCCTGAGTGGGATCCACGCCGTCGTCGAGCGCATCCCAGATCATTCGTTCGGACAGTCCGTCGTCGGAGTTTTCCCGGCGCGCGGCCTCGCGCTTTGCTGCCGGAGCCAGGTACTTCCCAGTGCCCTTGGTGGCGGCCGATCCGACCCTTGTCGCCGACCGCACCAGCAGGACGGCACCTGCCAAGGCGCACACGGCGGCCACCAGCGTCAACGCAGCACCCCAGTGGTGGCGCTGTGTGCCGATCAGAGCCGTCACCGGGATCTGCGCCAGCTCCGCCGCACGGACCGCGACATCGCGGATGACCCACAAGCCGATGCCCAGATAGCCCATCCCGACCGTCGCCACCGCGACGAGGACGCCGACGAGTCGCAACACCCACCCGCGCACGGCCAACGCGGCCACGGCGGCGGCGAGGGCGACCAGGGCCAGAGGCACCAGGGCCGTCGACCACGCCGCTCCGTTGAGCGTCGTCGCCTTCGGCTGCCCGAGGCCGTCGAACGAGGTGACGTCGACCCAGGCCATGCGCGAGGCCACCCACAGCGCCAGCCCCGACAGGACCAGCAGCAGCTGCGCGACCCGGGTCATGGCTCCGTCAGCGTTTCCGCGGCGGCGATCGCGTTGAGCACGGCACGCGCCTTGTTCGCCGCCTCGTTGTACTCGTACGGGCCATTGGAGTCGGCGACCACACCCCCGCCCGCCTGCACGTATGCCGTGCCGTCTCGCATGAGTGCGGTCCGGATGGCGATCGCGAAGTCGGCGTTGCCTGCGAAGTCGAGGTAGCCGAGGACGCCGCCGTACAGACCGCGTCGCGTCTTCTCGACCTCTTCGATCAGTTCCATCGCCCGCACCTTCGGTGCACCCGACAGCGTGCCGGCCGGAAAACACGCGGTGACGGCATCGAGTGCGGTCTTGCCGTCGGCCAGGTGTCCCGTGACCGTCGATACCAGGTGCATGACGTGGCTGTAGCGCTCGATGTGGCTGTAGTCCTCGACCCGCACCGTGCCGGGCACGCACACCCGGCCGAGATCGTTGCGGCCGAGGTCCACCAGCATCAGGTGTTCGGCACGTTCCTTCTCGTCGGACAGCAATTCCTTTTCGAGCAGGACGTCTTCCTCCTCGGTCGTACCACGCCAACGCGTGCCTGCAATCGGGTGCGTCGTCGCCTTGCCGTCGGTGACCGTGACCAGTGCTTCGGGGCTGGAGCCGACGATCGAAAAATCCAGTCCGCCAACGTTATTCGGGACATTCAGGAGATACATGTACGGGCTCGGGTTCGTCACGCGCAGCATTCGGTACACGTCGATGGGATCGGCGGGCGTGTCCATCTCGAAGCGCTGGGACGGCACCACCTGAAACGCCTCCCCCGCCTCGATGTCGCCGACGAGTTTCTCGACGATCGCCGAGTACTCCTCGACGGTGCGCTGGGACCGGTGCCCCGGCGCGGGCCTGCTGAACGTCGCCACCGCCGACGGCAATGGTTCGCCGAGTGCCGCGGTCATCACGTCAAGCCGCGCCAGCGCATCGTCGTAGGCCCAGTCGACCCGCTCGTCGGTGCCGTTCCAGTTCACCGCGTTGGCGATCAACGTGATGGTGCCCTCGTGGTGGTCGACGGCCGCGATGTCCGTGGCCAGGAGCAGCAGCATGTCGGGCAGCCGCAGGTCGTCGACGGCGAGTTCGGGCAGGCGTTCCAGCCTGCGGACCATGTCGTAGGCGAAGTATCCGACGAGCCCACTCGACAGCGGCGGCAGTCCGGGCAGCGTCGCGGTGGAGAGCACCTCCAGGGTCGTGCGCAGCGCATCGAGCGGGTCGCCGCCGCTCGGGGCGCCCTGCGGTGTGACGCCGAGCCACACCGCCTCGTCGCCACGGACCGTGAGTGCGGACGGAGCGCCCGCGCCGATGAACGACCAGCGCGACCAGGACCGCCCGTTCTCGGCGGATTCCAGCAGGAACGTCCCTGGACGGTTGGCGGCGAGCTTGCGGTACGCCGACAGCGGCGTCTCGCTGTCGGCGAGCACCTTTCGGGTCACGGGAACGACGCGGTGCTCGGCGGCCAACGTGCGGAAGTCCTCGCGAGACGTGGTGACGGCGAGGTTGGCGGTTGGTCCGGCGGGCAAGGGCGCAGCGACCGGGGAATGTGCTTGCACGGGACAATCCTCCCAGACGGTGTCGGGCCCGCGGGCGTAGCGTGACCTCCATGAAACGTGGTGACCAGGTTGCCGAGTTCCAACTTCCCGATCAAACCGGCACCGTCCGCAGTCTGACGAGCCTGCTCGCGGACGGCCCGATCGTGCTGTTCTTCTATCCGGCGGCCATGACGCCTGGTTGCACCAAGGAGGCGTGCCACTTTCGCGACCTCGGGTCGGAGTTCGCCTCGGTCGGTGCGAATCGCGTCGGCATTTCGACCGATGCGGTGGACAAGCAGGCCAAGTTCGCCGAGATGCAGAAGTTCGACTACCCACTACTGTCCGACGTCGACGGCACGGTCGCGACGCAGTTCGGCGTCAAACGTGGGCTGCTCGGAAAGCTGATGCCGGTCAAGCGGACCACGTTCGTCATCGGCACCGACCGCACGGTGCTCGACGTCATCGCCAGCGAGCTGAGCATGGACAGCCATGCCGACAAGGCGCTCGAGGTGCTTCGTTCCCAGTGAAACCCGTTCTGCAGCTTGACGATGTGACGTTCCGTCGCGACGGCAAGCAGATCATCGATGGCATCTCGCTGACCGTCAACGAAGGCGAGCACTGGGCTCTGCTGGGCCCCAACGGCGCTGGCAAGAGCACCCTGCTCGGCTTCTGCGGCGCCGTCACCTTCCCCAGCTCCGGCAGCGTCAGGGTACTCGGCGAACAGATGGGTCGGACCGACCTCGCGGTGCTGCGTCGCTCGATCGGTCACGTCAACCCGCGCCACCGCCTCCAGCACCCACGCACCGTGCGCGAGGTGGTGCTCACGGGCATTACTGGCACCAACGACCTACCTCTGCGCTGGACGCCCACCGCAGAGGACCTCGAGCGGGCCGACGCCATGATCGACACCGTGGGCTTGCACCGCATCGCCGAAAGTGTGTGGCCGACCCTCTCGCAGGGCGAGAGAGGCCGGACTCTGATCGCGCGGGCACTGATCTCGGGTCCGCGCCTGCTTCTACTCGACGAGCCGTCGACGGGACTCGACGTCGCCGCGCGCGAGCAATTGCTGGAGACCATCGACTCATTGGGCGAAGCCCATCCCGACGTCGCATCGATACTCGTCACCCACCACCTCGAGGAACTGCCGAGCACGACGACCCACGCGCTGCTGATCGCCGAGGGACGAACCGTGGCGAGTGGAACGGCGCTGGAAACCGTCAACACCGACAACGTCACGGCGGCGTTCTCGCATCCGGTGCAGGTGGGCTACGACGACGGCCGCTGGACGGCGCGGGCCAAGGCGACCCGGATGGACGTTTGACCCGGATGGCCGGACACGACGCTTATTACTACCGGGTGGCTGATGGGAATCTGGCGCCGTACAGCTTCTTCAACGCGTTCAACTACCGGCCGCCGCTGATCGGCTTCTCATCGCTCGGCTGGAAGGACTCCGTCGCCAACATCGACAGCACCGGCGAGTTCGTGTGGAACCTCGCCACGCGCCCACTTGCGGCGGCGATGAACGAGACTTCCGCGTCGATTCCCTCCGATCACGATGAATTCGTCCGCAGTGGCCTCACACCCGTGCCGTCGACCGTGGTCGCTCCACCACGGGTTCTTGAGAGCCCGGTCAACTTCGAATGCCAACTGACACAGCTGATTCAGCTCCGCAACCTCGACGACGAAGCCATCCCGGCATGGCTCGTCCTCGGTCAGGTCGTCGCCGTGCACATCGACAGGCATCTTCTCGTCGACGGTGTGTACGACACGGCGGCCGCCCAGCCCATCCTGCGAGCAGGCGGACCCGCCGCCTATGCCGAAATCGGCCCCGAGGTCATGTTCGGCATGACGCGCCCCGACGTCCTTGGCTAGACGGCTCGTCTTGGAAGCCAAGGCGGCAAACCTTCGGTTTGGCTCTCGCGTTGGTTGAGGTCGCGTTCGTATTGAATGCGGTGGGCGCGGTCTTCGGCGCGGGTGCGTTGGCGCCGGGGCATGGTCAACCCGCTGGTGTGGTGGGTGGTGGGCACGGTGGTGGTGGTGACGGGTGCGGTGGGTTTGCACAGGCTGGGGAACAGTAGCCGGCTGCCCGGGGTGGTGGTGTAGGTGTGTCCGTCGGGTGCGGTCCAGTGGACGGTGCCGTCGGGTAGTTGACGCTCTCGCCAGCCATCGGGCCCGCCCCAGAACGTCTTGAGTAGGTGGTTGGTGCGGCACAGGCATTTGAGGTTCGACGCGCTCGTCGGGCCGTAGGGCCACGGGATCGTGTGGTCCAAATCGCACCTGGTGGCCGGCACGGTGCAGCCCGGGAAGCGGCACGTCAGGTCGCGGGCGCGGATGAAGTCGGCCAGCGCCGCGGTGGGGGTGTAGCGCGGTTCGGGTGGGGCTTGGCCGGGGTGGATGATCCGGCGCAGGGTGGCGCCGTGGGCGGCGCGGCGGGCGACCGCGCCGGGCAGAA
>JAOPWT010000112.1 GCA_025965555.1 Mycobacterium sp. | reverse complement strand
TCCAGTGGTCATGCCTCCACCGTGCCGTCGATCCGGCGGGCGCGTCCAAGGCCTGTTTCGCATTCATCGATGCCTCATGGGCATGAACGCACGTCGGAGGCTAGGCTGAGCGGGTGCCCGAAGCTGGTTCCGATTCTGGGCCGTCACCCATCGACTTCGACCTCCGCGTGGTGCGGTACTTCGTCGCCGTCGCCGAACACGGCCACTTCGGGAGGGCCGCCGCCGCGCTGCACATCACCCAACCCTCACTGAGCAGACAAATCCGCGGACTCGAAAAGCAGCTCGGCACAACGCTTCTACAACGAACATCGCAGGGCAGTCACCTCAGCGACGCGGGCCAGGCGTTCCTGACCCATGCCCAGACGATGCTCACCACGGCAGCACGGGCGGCCGCTCACACCCGCGCCGCTGCCGCGCCACACCGGATCACGATCGGCTACACCACCAATCTCGTGGTGGGCAGCGCCGTGCGGGAGCTGCGTCGTCGTCTCCCCGATGCCGAGGTCAACGTGCGGCACCTGGAGTGGAACGGCGCCCACCCCGCGCTCCTCGATCACCTCGTCGACGTCGCGGTCACCCGGCTGCCGATCCCCCGCGACGACGTCGACGTCACCGTGCTCTACCGAGAGCCAAGGGCCTTGCTGCTGTCGCGTCGGCACCGACTGGCCGCGAGGGACGCCGTGGTGCTCGAGGACATCGAAGGCGAGACCATGCCACGGGTGAGCGATCCCGTATGGGACAGCTATTGGCGATCTGGTCCTCGGCCGGACGGCTGGACGGCGCCCGACGGCCCGGTTCTCGACGACGCGGCCGAGATGTTCGACTTCATCGCAGAAGGCGATGCCGTCCTGATCGTGCCCGCCGACAGCCGGGTCCCCGATCTGCAGCCGGAACTGACGACGGTCCCGCTGCACGGCGTGGAACCCAGCGAGGTGGCGTTGGTCCGTCGCACCGGCGAATCGAGCTCGCTGGTGACGGAGTTCGCGGACTGCGCCGCCGAATTGGTGACCGCAGGGACGCCGAGTCCGCGCAGACGCTAGTCGGCGGCCTCGGGCTTCGACTCCGGCTTGAAGTCGATACCCGATTCCTTGCGCTGCTGGGCCGTGATCGGCGCGGGCGCGTCGGTCAACGGATCGACACCACCGCCGGACTTCGGGAACGCGATCACCTCGCGGATGGAGTCCATTCCGGCCAGCAATGCGGTGATGCGGTCCCACCCGAACGCAATGCCGCCATGGGGAGGCGCGCCAAAGGTAAAGGCGTCCAATAGGAATCCGAACTTGTCCTCGGCTTCGGCGTGGTCGATGCCCATCATCGCGAACACCCGCTCCTGGACGTCGCGACGGTGGATGCGGATCGAGCCGCCGCCGATCTCGTTGCCGTTGCAGACGATGTCGTAGGCGTTGGCCAGCGCACTGCCGGGATCGGTGTCGAACGTCGACTCAGACTCCGGCTTTGGCGAAGTGAAGGCGTGGTGCACCGCGGTCCAGGCACCCGAACCGACCGCGACGTCGCCCGACGCGGTCGCCTCGTCCGCGGGTTCGAACAACGGCCAATCCACCACCCAGGTGAACGCCCACGCGGCCGGATCGATCATGTCGAGCCGCTTGGCGATCTCGATCCGGGTCGCGCCGAGCAGCGCCCTGGCGGACTTCACCGGGCCTGCCGCGAAGAAAATGCAGTCCCCCGGCTCGGCGCCGACGTAGGCCGCCAGTCCGTCGCGCTCGGCGTCGGTCAGGTTCTTGGCGACCGGGCCGCCGAGCGTGCCGTCCTCGGCGACGAGCACGTAGGCCAGACCCTTGTGGCCGCGCTGCTTGGCGAACTCCTGCCAGCCGTCGAGTGTGCGGCGCGGCTGCGACGCGCCACCCGGCATGACGACGGCGCCAACGTACGGCGCCTGGAACACCCGAAAGGTGGTGTCGGAGAAGTACTCCGTGCAGTCAACGAGCTCGAGTCCGAACCGCATATCCGGCTTGTCAGATCCGAACCGTCGCATGGCGTCGTGGTAGCTGATGCGCGGGATCGGCGTCGGCAGCTCGTAGCCGATGAGCGCCCACACTGCCTTGAGCACCTCCTCGGACACCGCGATCACGTCGTCGGCCTCGACGAAGCTCATCTCCATGTCGAGCTGGGTGAACTCGGGCTGACGGTCGGCGCGGAAGTCCTCGTCGCGGTAGCAGCGCGCGATCTGGTAGTACCGCTCCATGCCTGCGACCATCAGCAACTGCTTGAACAGCTGCGGGCTCTGCGGCAGCGCGTAAAACGAGCCCGGCTGCAGGCGCGCAGGCACCAGGAAGTCGCGCGCCCCCTCCGGCGTGGACCGCGTCAACGTCGGCGTCTCGATCTCGACGAAGTCGTGGCTGGCGAGCACGCCACGTGCGGCGGCATTCACCTTGGAGCGCAACCGAATTGCGTTGCCGGGGCCTTCGCGGCGCAAGTCGAGGTAGCGGTACTTGAGCCGTGCCTCCTCGCCCGCGGTCTCGTCGAGCTGGAACGGCAGCGGCGCGCTCTCGCTCAGTACGGTCAGCGACGTCGCGTTGACCTCGATGTCGCCGGTGGCGATGTCGGCGTTGGCGTTGCCCTCGGGCCTGGTCTCGACGATCCCGTCGACGGCGACGCAGAATTCGGCGCGCAGGCGGTGGGCCTGCTCGAGGACCTCGGCGTTGCGGAAGACCACCTGCGCCACCCCGGATGCGTCCCGCAGATCGATGAAGATGACGCCGCCGTGGTCACGCCGACGCGCCACCCAACCGGCCAGTGTGACCTTCTGGCCGGCATCGGTGGACCGCAACGAACCGGCGGCATGACTGCGCAACACGAAAACTCCCTGGAAATGGCCTGACGAGTGGAACGCCTCAGTGTAGAGGTGGGGTGCCAACGGTAATTCGGGGACAGTGACGACCCCGATGGAAACCTCCGTTGCGCTCACGGGGCCCGGCGCCACCACCAACGTGGATGGCCAGGCGGTTCCAATGGTTCCTGCACGCCCTCGATCGCTACTCCAGGCAGCGGTTCAGTACAGCCCCTCCCACGCCGAACGCCTGAGGGCATCGGGGTCCGCAACGGTGTCGTCGCGGGTCGACCTGATCACACGGGTGCGGCGCGACGTCGCGTCGTACCGCGGCCATTCCTCCCCGAGCTCGGCCGTCGCGAAGTTCAGCCAGGTCCGCTGCATGCGCGTGCCGACCGAGGGTTGCACCCGCCTGCCCAGCGGATGGACCTTGCGGCCCAGGTAGGAGCCGTAGCTGTGCTGGACGTGCACGATCTCACTGCCGTGGGTCGCGCCGAGGCCGAGTAGTCGCAGGCTCCAGGCGGCGTGGTCGAAGCGGTAGACGTAGGTCGGGGCATGCGCCGAATACGCGTCGGCGAACGCCCAAGTGGGAGCGCAGAACATCGTGTCTGAGCCCAGGGCGATGAGGGCGCGGCGGCGCGGATAGTCCGGGTACGCGGCCAGCACCCGGTCCTTGGCGTCGGGAGCCGTGCGGGCGAAGTAGGAGTCGACGATCGGCTGCGTGGTCGGCAGCATCGGCGGCTTGCCCCACGCGAACATCGACGCCTCGTGACTGTTGGTGCCGACGATCAACGGTATCGGCGACACCGCGCCGTCGCGCGCAGCGTCAATGGGATGTCTCGGCAGGGAGTCCACGCCGTGGGTCAGCCCGTACGCCAGCGTCGGAGTGTCCGCGGCACTCTCGCCCTGGAGTTGCCCGGCGGCGCGGCGCAGCCTGCGCTGTGGCAGTGACTTCACCTCGTCGACACCGACGCCGAGGCGTTCGACGAACGTCCGGGCCTGCCGCGCGCGTGTCTCCCGGTCGGCGATCAGCGGGAGTGCGGGACTCTGCGCGATCGCTCGGGTGAACAAGCCGTCGCCGAGCGGGCTGGCCAGCAGCGCCAAAACCGAGGTGGCACCGGCTGATTCACCGAAGACGGTGACGCGGTCGGGGTCGCCGCCGAAGGCGCCGATGTCGTCGCGCACCCACTGCAGGGCCGCCACCTGGTCGCGCATTGCGAGATTGTCGTCGAAGCCGGGGCCGAGATCGCTCAGTTCGAAGCCACCGAAGACGCCAAGCCGGTAGGTCACGTTGACGACGACGACGTTGCCGTTGGCGGCCAGTCTGCTGCCGTTGTAGAGCTGCAGTTGGCCGGCTCCGTAGACGAAGGCGCCGCCGGGTATCCACACCATCACCGGAAGACGGCCCCCTGGGTCTGGGGACCACACCGTCAATGTCAGACAGGCCTCGTCGCGGATCTTCGGGTCATCGCGACCACCACCGACGAAGGACCGCCCCTGCGGGGGCAACGGCCCGTGCTCGATGGCCTCGCGGACCCCGCTCCACGGCGCGGGCGGGGTCGGCGCGCGGAAGCGTCGCTCACCCAGTGGTTGCTCGGCGTAGGCGATCCCGCGCCAGACGTTGACACCACCCTCGATGGTGCCCCGCAACGCTCCGTACCTGGTGTGCGCGACGGTCGGATCTTCAACGGTTTCGCCCTGGGCGGCCACCGCACGAATCGTAGTGTGGGAAGCTGAACCCGGCTGGCGCAGAGCCATCGGCGGTGTCGACGGACGGGGTGATGATGACCTTCAACGAAGGTATGCAGATCGACACGAGCACCACGTCGACCAGCGGCGGAGGTGGCGGCGGAGGCGGACGCATCGCCATCGGCGGTGGCGTCGGCGGCCTGCTCATCGTCGTCGTGGCGCTCTTCCTCGGCGTGGACCCCGGCACGGTGCTACCGCAGGGCGGCGCCGGTCAGTACGACACTCAGGGTGTCGACGCGCCAGGGTTCGACCTGAGCCAGTGCAAGACCGGCAAGGACGCCAATGACATCGTGGAGTGTCGGGTCGTGGCGACGGGCAACTCGGTCGACGGTGTGTGGTCGCAGCTCATGCAGGGTTACACGCGTCCCCACGTCCGCCTCTTCCGCGATCAGGTGCAGACCGCCTGCGGCCCGGCGAACACCGACGTGGGCCCGTTCTACTGCCCGGGCGACAAGACCGCCTACTTCGACACGTCGTTCTTCCAGGTGCTCGTCGACCAGTTCGGTTCCAGCGGTGGCGCGTTGGCTCAGGAGTACGTGGTCGCGCACGAGTTCGGCCACCACGTCCAGGATCTGCAGGGCACGCTTGGTCGGGCGCAGCAGGGGCCGGGGGGCGCCGAGGGCAACTCCGTGCGCACCGAACTGCAAGCCGACTGCTACGCCGGGGTGTGGGCGCACTACGCGGCGATCACCAAGCAGCAGGGCACCGACGTGACCTTTCTGAAGCCGTTGACCGACAAGGACATTCAGGACGCCCTCTCCGCGGCCTCGTCGGTCGGCGACGACCGTATCCAGAAGTCCTCGACGGGTCGGGTGAATCCGGAATCGTGGACGCACGGTTCGTCGGCCGCCCGTCAGTACTGGTTCACCGAGGGCTACCGCACCGGCGACCCGAACACGTGCGACACCTTCTCCGCGCAGGACCTTCACGAGGGATGACGTCCGGGTCCGACGGTTCCGAAGCCGCCATCGAACCAGACACCAAGGACTGGACCTGGGTTCTCGCCGAGCCCTGTCCCGACTGCGGCTACGACGCGGAATCGATTCGTGCCACAAACGTGGCCGCCCACATCCGACGGGACGCCGATGACTGGATGACGAGGCTGGCCGGGACCTCTGTCACGGCTCGGCCTGCGCCGGGTGTCTGGTCGGTTCTCGAATACGGATGCCACGTCCGCGACGTGCACCGGATCTTCGCCAAGCGCGTACGACTCATGCTCACCGAGGACGATCCCCGGTTCCCCAACTGGGACCAGGACGAGACGGCACTCACCGATGACTACGCGTCGCAGGATCCGAGCATCGTCGCCGACGAGCTGCGGCACGCGGCGTCGGCGGTCGCCGATGCCTACGAATCGGTACCGGCTGACGCCTGGTCGCGGCGCGGACTGCGCAGCAACGGAAGCGAATTCACCGTCGAGACGATCGCGCTGTATCACCTGCACGACATCGTCCACCACGCCTGGGACGTGACTGCGCGCTAGCAGCCATGGCTACCTGAAGATCTAGAGCCGGGACTCAGCGGCGATCGACGTGTCAGTGGTCCGCAGCGGCCGGATCAACGCGTCCTGGGCGAACGACGCGAGCAGCTCGCCCTCTTCGGTGTGCACCGTGCCGCGGACGTAGGACATGCCCGCGCCCACCTGCGTGCTCTCGTGCGTGTAGAGGAGCCAGCCGCCCCACGAGAACGGCTCGTGGAAGCTCACGGAGATCGTCATCGGCGCCGTCGACACGGTGAGGTGCGACTGGGCCGTGCCGATACCTTCGTGGGCCCGCATCGTCGTCGAAATGCCAAGGTGGCCGGTGAAATACGCGATCAGGGCCTTGGCCAGCTCGTCGCGGCTTGGGATCGGGTCGTAGTGCAACCACGCGTGCAATTCCGGCGGCCCGACCTCGTCGGGGCTGTTGACGTCCACCACGTCCACCAGGCGCAGCTGACGTCCGAGCATCGGCATCGCCGACACGTTCGCGTCGGCGGGTGCCGCGACGTCGGGCTTGGGCAGCTGGTGCCGGATGACGTCGGCCGACGGCACGTCCGCAAGCACCGTCACGGTGATGCATCGCTTGCCGTTCTGCGTCGCCGAGATCACCGCGGTCGCGGTGGTGCGACCTTCGGCCACCACGTCCACGGTCAGCTCGACCGGCGGCCCGACGACCACGGCACGCGCGAACACCGCGTACGCCGACCGCACCGACTTCTCCGGAAAGCGCTTGCCCGCGGCGACGATCGCCTGGGCCATCACCTGCGTGCCCTCGACGACCTGACGCTCATCGGCACCCACGATGCCGGTCTGACCGACGAACCGGTCCGCTCCGTCTGGCACCACGTCGAACAGGTCGAGAAGGCCCCCGACCGTCCACTCGGTCTGCTCGGAATCAATCGACATGTCGGGCCTCTCTGATCGAACGGTTAGGTATGACGCGCGATGACGGTTTCGGCGAACTCGACCAGAGTGGCCGGCTGAGCGAAGTCGGCGAACCAGACGTAGAAGCGCTCGACGCCCTGGCACGACAGGCCCCCGAAGTGCTCGACGAGTTGCGCGGCGTCGCCGCACACCAGGCCGCTGCCCAGGTGGCCGAATCGACGAGTGCTGACGGCCGTGACCTCGTCGCGGTCGGCGTCCGCACCGATGAAGCCGACCATCTGCTGAACCGACACCCGGACCTCGCCCACCGTCGGCAGCAGGGCAGGCAGCCGGTCGAGCTGGTGCGACGGGACGTTCCACCAGTCGGCATGTCTGCGCACCAGGTCCATCGTCTTCCTCCCGGTTCCGCCGAGCACCAAGGGAATTCGTCGCTGCGGCCGCGGTTCCTGGATGACGCCGTCGGCGTCTGCTTCGCCCCAGTACTGGCGGATCAGCCCGAGATTGCGTTCCAGGCGCGCAACGCGGGCAGGTGCGTCGTCGCCGTCGGGCAAGCCGAACCTGTCGAACTCCTGCGGCCAGGAACCCCAGCCGAGACCCAGCTCGAAGCGGTTGCCGGAGGCTGTCGCCAGCGTCACCGCCTCCTTGGCCAACACGGCGGGCTGCCGGAATGCGTCACACAGCACCAGATGCCCGATCCGCAACCGTTCGGTGTGCGCAGCGACCCAGGTCGCGACGGTCATCGCCTCCCAGATTCCCTGGTGCACCGCCCCGGGCGGCTCGAGGTGGTCGATGAGTGCGATGCCGTCGAAACCAGCGGTCTCGGCCGCGCGCGCACGCTCGACGATGTCGGGAATCTCCAGCCGCACCTGGGGCAGGAACAAGAACCATTCGGCCATCGGAGCGTCACCTTAGCGGCAAGCACACCGCTGCTTCTACCGAACCGGTAACGTCGTTCTCGTGGCGAAGGCGACGGACCGGCCGTCAGCGGGTGCAGTGGACGCCGCGGATGCAGGCGCGGTCGACGAGGAGTCCCGGGCGAGCCGCTTCATGCGCTCAGCTCTGTCGATCCTCGGTGAGACCGGTCGGACGGACTTCACGGTACTGGAGGTGGTCGAGCGCTCCAAGACCTCACTGCGATCCTTCTACCAGCACTTCTCCACGAAGGATGAGCTCCTGCTGGCCCTCGTCGACAGGATCATGAGCGAGTCCACGCTTCGTTGGCGAGCCGAGACCGACCCGCTGGCCGCCCCCGAGGCGTTGCGCCTCCTGATCGCCAAGATCAGCGCACCGGCGGCGTCCACGACCCAGGACAGCATCAACCGCGGCCTGACGTTTTACAACGACCACTTGGCCGAGACGATGCCGCGCGAATACGCGAGGGTGCTCTCGCCGGTCAACGCGCTGATCAAGGACATCCTCGAGCGCGGGATGGCCGAGGGTTCGTTCGATCCCCACCTCGAGGCCGATCCCACCGCCACGCTGATCATGCAGTCGACGCTCGGCGCGCTGCGACTACGCGTTCTCGGGGCCGAACTCAACGGCACTCCGCTCGAGGGCCAACAGATCTACGACTTCTGCCTGAGGGCCCTCAAAGCCTAGACAAAGCGCGCTGAGCTGGCTGTTCAGCGAAATCCAAACTGCTTGCCCACCTTGGTTCATTAGCCGTCGCCAAAGTGGTAACGTCATTACCACTTCCGACATACCAGACTTCTAGGAGGCGGATATGCCCTCACGCAACCTGTCCTATCCAGTTTTCGACGCGGACAACCACTTCTACGAGCCCAAGGAAGCACTCACGCAGTTCCTGCCCGATCACCGCAAGGGCGTCATCGACTACATCGACGTCCGGGGCCGCACGAAGATCATGGTTCGCAACGTGGTCAGCGACTACATCCCCAATCCGACGTTCGAGGTGGTCGCCCGGCCCGGCGCGCAGGAGGAGTACTTCAAGCACGGCAGCGGCGGCAAGACCTACCGCGAGGTGATGGGCAAGCCGATGAAGGCCATCCCCGCGTTCCGCAATCCCGCGGCACGTCTCGAGGTGCTCGACGGTCTCGGCCTCGATTACACGCTGATGTTCCCCACCTTGGCCAGCCTCGTCGAGGAGCGACTCAAGGACGATCCCGACCTGATCCTCGACATCGTGCACGCGCTCAACGAGTGGATGTACGAGACCTGGCAGTTCAACTACGAAGATCGCATCTTCTCCACACCCGTCATCAATCTCGGCGTCGTCGACCGCGCCCTCGAAGAACTCGAGTGGTGCCTCGAGCGCGGCGCCAAGACCGTCCTGGTCCGGCCGGCACCGGTACCCGGGTACCGCGGCAGCCGCTCGCTGGGGCTGCCCGAGTTCGACCCGTTCTGGGACGCCTGCGTCAAGGCGGGCATCCCCGTATCGATGCACGCCTCCGACAGTGGCTACTCCCAGTACCTCAACGACTGGGAGCCCGGCGACGAGTTCAAACCGTTCGCTCCCACGTCGTTCCGGATGGTCGCGATGGGCAAGCGGCCCATCGAGGACACCATGGCGGCGCTGGTCTGCCATGGCGCCCTGACCCGCAACCCGGATCTGCGCATCCTGTCCGTCGAGAACGGCGCGTCCTGGGTGCCGTACCTCTTCTACCAGTTCAAGGACGTCTTCATGAAGATGCCCGATTCGTTCCCCGAGGATCCGATCCAGGCGTTCAAGCGCTGTGTCTACGTCGCGCCGTTCTGGGAGGACGACTTCAAGAAGATGGCCGATCTGTGTGGTATCGACCGCATCATGTTCGGCTCGGACTGGCCGCATCCCGAAGGCCTTTCCGACCCGATCAACCTGGTCGACGACCTCGAACGCCACGGACTCGACGAAGAGGGTGTCCGAAAGGTGATGGGCGGCAACATGGTCGACTTGTTCCAGGTCCCCAACAAGATCGTTCACAAGCCCGACGTGCCTGCGCTCGTCCTCACCTGAGCGCCATTTCTAGTAGCGGAGCGAATCGCGCATGACAGAGGTTGCCTCCCCGGAGCGGCTGCTCTTCGCATCGACGGCTCGGGCCTTCCTGGACAAGGAGGCCTCCCTCGGTCGGGTGCGCGAATTGCACGCGTCCGGAACGTCTTTCGACGCGGACTGGTGGCAGCGCGCCGCCGAGCTCGGCTGGGCCAGCATGCTGGTACCAGAGGACCTCGGCGGCGGCAGCGTCTCCGGCGATGGAGTCGCCGACCTCGCGCTGATCGCCGAACAGATCGGCAAGACCGTGGCGCCGGGGCCCCTTCACCCGGTGAACATCGTCTTGGCGGGCCTGGTGGATGCCGACAACGCCCAAACCCACTCCGCCACCATCGAATCCCTGGTGGCCGGTGAGCTCGTCGCATCGTGGGCTGTCTACGAGCCCGGTCGAGCCTGGGCGCCGGGAGTCACCTCGGTCACGGCGACGCCGACCGGTTCGGGATTCCGAATCGACGGTGTCAAGGACCGCGTCGAAGCCGGGCCCGAGAGTGGACTGTTCCTCGCCGTCGCCGAGAGCGACGGAGCGTTGCGACAGTTCCTCGTCCCTGCAGACGCGGCCGGGGTATCGGTGAAGACTCAGAAGTCCCTCGACCTCGTGAAGCGTTACGCCCGAGTGACCTTCGACGGCGTGGAGGTCGATGCGGACGCCGTCGTCGGCACCGCGGACCAGACGCCCGCGCTGATCGCACGGCAGAGTCAGATCGCCCAGATCCTCCAGTGCGCGGAGGTCGTCGGCATTCTCGACGCGGTATTCGGCTTCACCGTTCAGTGGGCGATGGACCGCTACTCGTTCGGCCGTCCGTTGGCCTCCTATCAGGCGCTCAAGCACAAGTACGCGGACATGAAGATCTGGCTGGAGGCCTCCCGCGCCACCACCAATGCCGCGATCGCGGCGGTAGGCGCACGGGCCGACGACACCGAGATGGCGGTGAGCGTCGCCAAGAGCTACATCGGTGAACATGCTCCGGGCATGCTGCAACTGTGCGTCCAACTTCACGGCGGCATCGGCGTGACGTGGGAGCACGACCTACACCTGTATCTGCGCAGAGTCACGTTGTACCGCTCGATGTTCGGCACGCCAGAGGATCACAACCTGCGCGTGTACGCACTCACCGAGGAGCTGGAGTCCGCGTCATGACCGACACCACGGAAGCGACGACCGTGACATCCGAATCGGTCGCGGAGTTCGCCGACCGAGCCCGGAGCTGGCTCGCCGACAACATGCCTCGCCTCGATCCGGCCAACCTGCCCGGCTGCGATCGCGGCGAGGACGCCCCATGGGCTCGGGCGCGTGAACTGCAGAAGAAGCTCTACGACGGCGGGTTCGCCGGCATCTGCTTCCCGAGGGAGTATGGCGGGCTCGGCCTGCCGATCGCCTACCAGCGCGCGTTCGATGCCGTGTCGCGCGACTACGAGCTGCCGGTCATCCTCAACACGCCCACGTTCACCATCTGCGCCGCCACGATCCTCGACACCGGCACCGAGGAGCAGAAGCGGGATCGGATCTCGGCGGCAATTCGCGGTGACGAGATCCTGGTTCAGCTGCTGTCGGAGCCGAGCGGCGGATCCGACCTCGCAGGCGTCATCACCCGCGCCGACCGCCGCGGTGACAAGTGGATCATCAACGGTGCCAAGACCTGGAGCACCAGCGCCTTTGCCGCCGACTACGGACTGCTGCTGGCCCGTACCGACTGGGACGTGCCCAAGCACGAGGGTCTGACGATGTTCCTGGTGCCGATCAACAGCCCGGGCATCACGATGCGCCGCATCATGCAGGTGGATGGCGGCAACGAATTCTGCGAGGAGTTCTTCGACGACCTCGAGCTGTCCGATGACGCCGTGGTCGGTGCGGTCAACGACGGCTGGGCGGTCGCATCCCGGCAGATGTTCCACGAGCGCCGCGCCGTCGGCGGCGGCTCCGAGTTCGCCAGTGGGACAGGCGCGGAAGGTGCGACGGACCAACCCGTCGACTACGTCGCACTGCTCGAGGCGACCGGGCAGACCGACAACGAACGGGTCCGCGAACAGGCCGGCCGCGCTTTGGTGCGGCGCGCCATCCAAGAGCAACTGATCGATCACGTCTATCACGGCGTGCTCGACGGCTCGCTACCTCCCGCGGCGGGGTCGATCATCCGTATCACTCATGCCGAGACCGTCCAGTTCGAAATCGACACCGCACTGGCCATCGCAGGCCCCGCCGGCGTCGTCGACGACGACAGCGGACTGTTCTCATACGGTGACCGTTACCCGTCGCGGCAGGCCGCCTCCCTCGGCGGAGGTACCACCGAGATCGCGCGCAACATCATCGGCGAACGGATCCTCGGCTTTCCCCGCGAGCACGCGGCCGATCGCGGCGTGCCCTTCAACCAGGTCAAGCGCAACCGCGACTAGGGATAACGGACCGCCAATTCTGTGTTAATCGCCGCGTGTGACTGGTAGTCTCTTCTGGCTGGTTGGGCCGTTTTTGGGACAACCCGCGCCCGGCGAGGTTGGGGGATCGCAATGCCGGTATTGGGTGAACGCGCAGTCGTCGTAGGGGCGAGTATGGGTGGGCTGCTCGCCGCGAGGGTGCTGGCTGATTTCTACCGCACCGTCACGGTGATCGACCGGGACGAGTTGCCAGACGATCCCGTCAACAGACGGGGGGTACCTCAAGGTCGCCATGTTCATGCCCTCCTGGCACGCGGGGCGCAGATCATCGATGGCTTCTTTCCCGGAATTCTCGATGAGTTGGTTGCCGCGGGTGTGCCCGTCCTGGATGACGGCGAACTGTCCAAGCTGTATCTGTCCTACGGCGGCCACGAGGTATTGCGGTCTGGACAGCTGACGGGCGACGACGAAGGGTTGGCCCTCTATCTGCCGAGCCGACCATTGCTGGAATTCCACGTTCGGCGGCGCCTGCAGGCGATTGGGAACGTGAACATTCGGGGCGGCCACGACGTGACGAATTTCATGTCCACCCCTGACCGGACGCGCATTACCGGCGTGCGAATCGCCAAGCGCGACAAGGCCGGTGACGAGGAGGTCATGGCCGATCTCGTCATCGACGCCATGGGCCGCGGCGGTCACACCCCGGCACTTCTGGAACGCCTCGGCTACGAGCGACCTGCCGAAGACCGCATCGTCATGCACACGACCTATGCAAGCCAACTGTTGCGCATCCCTCCCAAGACCCTGAAGGAGATGGTGTGCGTCATCAGTCCGGCGCCCGGCCGGCCGACGGGCATGTTTCTGTCGGGCTATGAGCACGACACGTGGATGTTCACGGTGTTCGGGATGGCGGGCCACGAACCGCCGCGGGATCTGACTGGCATGTTGTCGTTCGCCTCAGATTATGCCCCGGCACATTTGCTGTCGGGCGTGCGTAGCGGCGAGCCGCTCGGTCCGGTGGTACAGCACCGCATGCCGTCCAGCCAGTGGCGACGCTACGACAAGATGCGGCGACTGCCCATCGGTCTCCTCGTCTGCGGTGATGCGATTTGTAGCTTCAACCCCGTCTACGGACAGGGAATGTCGGTGGCAGCGTTGGACGCCCTGGCGTTGCGCGACTGCTTGCGAGGAGGCGATACCGACCTGCCCCATCGATACTTTCGCAGCGCCGCCAAGCCGATCGGCGTGGCGTGGCAGACTGGCGCCGCCTCTGATCTGGCGTTCCCCGAAGTGGAAGGACGGCGCACACCATCAATGCGCGCAACCAGTCGGCTGGTTGACTTCGTGCTGACCGGTTGTGAGTCCGATGCGGCGGTCGTCACGCAGTTCTTCAGAGTCAGCGGTCTCATCGATCCCCCGGCCCGTCTCCTGCGACCCTCGTTCCTCTATCGGGTCGCGTCCGTCAATCGAGCTCGCAGGAAACGTGATTCGCGAGAACGATCAGCTGCGCACGCCGCCATGGCAGGACGGCAACCGTGACGATCGTACTGGTCCACGGCAATCCGGAGACTGACGCGCTTTGGGGGCCACTCGTCGATGCCCTCGAGCGCAAGGATGTGGTGCGGTTGTCGCCCCCGGGTTTCGGCGCCCCATTGGATGACGGATTCGCGGCCAACTACCTCGCCTACCGCGACTGGCTCGAAGAAGGGCTCGAGGGGATCGACGGGCCGGTCGACTTGGTCGGGCACGATTGGGGCGGCGGGCACGTGATGAATGTCGTGATGCACCGGCCGGAGCTGGTGCGCAGCTGGGCCAGCGACGCCGTGGGGTTGTTCGACGCCGACTACGTATGGCACGACCTCGCGCAAGTCTGGCAGACCTCGGGCGACGGCGAACAATTGGTCGAAACGATGCTTGGCGGGACAGTCGAAAACCGCGCGGAACAGATGACGGCGCTTGGGATTCCATTGGATATCGCCACCTCGATCGCGGCAGCACAGGGCCCCGAGATGGGTCGCGCGATTCTGGCGTTGTACCGCTCTGCGCGCCAGCCGGCGATGGCCGAGGCAGGCCGCGCACTCGAGAAGGCCGCGGCTCGGCCGGGTCTTTCACTACTGGCGACCGACGATCCGTACATCGGCCCGGCGGAGCACCGACGTCGTGCCGCTGATCGGGCAGGAGCCCACACCGCGGTGCTCGACCAGTTGGGACACTGGTGGATGGTTCAAGACCCGGCTCGGGGCGCTGCGGCCCTCACCGCCTTTTGGGCGACGCTCGGCTAGGTAGACCGCTGCCCGTAGAGCACGACCGTCAGCCCTGTTCCGCCGCGACCGGCTCTTTCGCGATCCCGGCGCGGGCCCGGCCGCGCAGCCGCGACTCGACGCGGGTGAGGATGTCGTAGTAGTGCGTCGGGGCGAGCCGGGCGAGCGCGTCGATCATGTGGGCGTCGGGCCCGACGAGGATGCGTGCCTTGCCCCGTTCCACGCCGCGGTGGATGATCTCGGCCGCCTTCGCGGGTTGGGTCATCGTGATGGCGGCGAACTCCCTGACCATTTGCTCGTGGCTGCGGCCCTGACCCGCCGGGTCCTGCCGGAACCGGGCGTTGCGCACGATGTTCGTGTTGATGCCACCGGGGTGCACGTTGACGGCCCTCACGCCCGTGCCGCGCAACTCCTGTCGCAACGAGTCGGTGAACCCCCGGACCGCGAACTTGGCGGCACAGTAGGCGCTCTGAGTCGGCATGCCGACTAGTCCGTACACGCTCGAGGTGTTGACGATGGCACCGCAGTCCTGTTCGACCAGGATGGGCAGAAACGCCCTGGTCCCGTTGACGACACCGTGGAAGTTGATGTCCCACAACCACGCATCGTCTTCGACCACGGTGTCGAGCACCGGCGACGACACCGCGACACCGGCGTTGTTGAACACCGCGCCGAGCGGGGCAGGTGCCCAGTTCCTGACCTCCTCGGCGAACGCCAGTTGATCCTGTGCGTCGCGGACGTCGAGGACCCGGGTCAACGTCGGACCGCCAAGGGACGCTTCGGTCTCCTTCAACGCCCGCTCATCGACGTCGGCGATGGCCACCGGGCAGCTGTACGACGAAAGGCGTTGGGCCAGTGCGCGGCCGATGCCGGACGCGGCTCCGGTGATGACCACTGTGTTGCCACTGATGACGTTCGCGGCTGACTTGCTCATCGGATCTCCTTTGACGGGGCGGTAAAACGGGTGAGGTGGTCGATGATCAGATCCTGCAGACGGCCCCACGCCCCCGCGGGCAGGTCGTGGCCCATGCCGGCGATCGTCTCCAATCGCGCGCCGGGGATGGCGGCGGCAGTGGCGGCACCGCCGGTCGGATGGACCATCCGGTCGCGGTCGCCGTGGATGACGAGCGTGGGCACGTCGATCTGGCGAAGTTCGGCGGTGCGGTCCCCCGAGGCAAAGATGCCCGCCAGCTGGCGGGTGACGCCGGCCGAGGTGGGGTCGCGGTCCCACGCGATGCCTGCCTTGTCACGCACCCGCTCCTCGTCGTAGGGAAATCCGCGTGATGCAATGTGGCGGAACGTCTTCGCAGCTGCGTCACATGCCTCGGCCCGGTTGCGGGGCGGCCGCGCGGTCGCCATCAGCCACCACGTGGACGGGGCAGGCCGCCCGATGCGCGGTGCGCCCGTCGTCGACATGATCGATGTCAGGGTGCGCACCCGCCCTGGACAGTGGGCTGCGACGGTCTGCGCGATCATGCCACCCATCGAGACGCCGACGAGGTGAGCGTCGCGGTGGCCGAGGGCGTCCAACAGTCCGACCGTGTCGCGGGCCATGTCGCCGAGGTGATACTGCCTCTTGTCACTGCCGCCGCGGAGCACGGCCCACGGCTTCGGCGGCGGAAAGTCGGCGTGGGTCGACCGGCCCACGTCGCGGTTGTCGAACCGGATGACCCGGTAGCCTCGCTCGGCAAGGGCCGCGGCGAATTCCGAAGGCCAGGTGTGCTTCTGCTGGCCCAGGCCGGCGATCAGCACTACAGGCGGGTCCGCCGGGTCACCGAATGCGTCGTGGCACAGCTCGATGCCGCGCCCGACGTCGACGATCTCTTCGTCTACCGTCACACCGACACCTGCGCCGCCTCGGCGGGCAGCAGGCCCACGCTGCGTGGCGCCCGACGGTAGACGACCGCCATCCCGCCACGGCCGGGGGCGGTGGCGACTCCTCGCGAGTGCGCAGACTCGCCCGGTGCATACGTGGTGCGGAATTCGAACTCGCGCAACAAGGTCCGCAGCGTCACGGTCATCTCCATGTTGGCGAAGGCAGCTCCGATACAACGCCGGATGCCGCCACCGTAGGGAATCCAGGAGTGATTGTCGGGCGGGTTGCCGACGAAGCGGTCGGGGTCGAACACGGCCGGATCGGCGAAGTTCCGTTCGGCGGCGTGGGCCAGGCCAATGCTGACCATCACCACGTGACGATCGGGAATGACCCACTCTCCCAACTTGATCCGTGTCTTCGTCAGTCTCGCTGTCGCGTCGATCACGGGACGGGTGCGTTGGACCTCGAAGATGGTGGCCTGCAATAGCTCCGACGATCCGGCGTCGACCTCGTCGGTGAGGCGGCTGAGCAGGCGCGGATGGCGCCGCAGGCGTTCGACGGACCAGGCCAGGGTGGTTGCGGTGGTCTCGTGGCCCGCCGCGAGCAGGGTGAGCAGTTCGTCGGCGACGTGTTCCTCGGAGATGGGCGAGCCGTCGTCGTAGCGCGCCCGGAGCATCAGGGCCAGGACGTCGCTACGGTCTTCGAACTCGGGATCTCTCCGAGCGTCGGCGATGAGATCGGAGATGACCGCGTCATAGCGTCGGCGGAGCTTCGCGGCACGGCCGGACGGACTCCAGGGACCGTAGTCACGCCGCACGGCGGGCGGCATCACCGCGAGTCGCGATGACTTCAGCACCATCACAGGCAGCAGCTCTCGCAGTTCCTCGAGCGCGGCGCCGTCGGCACCGAATACTGCGCGCAGAATGGCGTTGAGCGTGATCCGCATCATCGACGGCATGGTGGCGAACTCCTCGCCCTCGGGCCAGTTGGCGATCTCGCGCATCACCTCTTCCTCGACGATCTGCTCGTAGCCCTGCATCCGCTTGCCGTGAAACGGCGGCACCAGCAGCTTGCGGCGCTGGCGGTGCGCCGTGCCTTCGAGGCTGAACGTCGAACCGGGCCCCAACACCTGGCCCAGCGTGCCCGCACGCGCGATGAGGTCGGTGTTCATCGTGAAGAGTTCCTTGACCAACGCGGGATCGCTGATGACCACGGTTTCGCCGAAGATCGGCAGGTTGAGCGTGAACTCGGAGCCGTAGCGCCTGGCCGCGGTGGCGAAGGCCTTGTCGCGGTTGATCAGGAACGCAAGACCCTGCAGCGCCTTGGGAATCGGCGGCGCGGCGGGCAACCGCACCGGATCTGTCGTCGCCTCACCCATGTCCCACCTCCAGCTCGGTACGGAAAGGTACCGGCCTGACGGTACGCCTCGGTACCGGCGGGCACAACCCCTTTCCACACGTGTTCAATAGAGCTTTCCGTGGCGGCTACCCGAGGTTGGCACCCTCAGAACAACGTCGGCTGCGGCGCCTCCACGACGGGTGGCGGCGGCGAGGCCATGCGGAAGGACCGTTGGTCACCCGTCAACCCGTGGCGGGCAATCAGTGGCGCCACCCGCTCGCGCAACTCATCGCGGTAGCTCGCGGGTAAGTACGCCCCCCGCCCGTACAACTGCTGGTATTCCGCCACCAGCGCGGGCCGCGACCGCGCCAGCCAGGCCATGAACCAGCCGCGCGTCGATCCACGCAGATGCAGCCCGAACACCGTCGCGCTGCTGGCACCCGCTGCGGCGATCTGCCCGAGTAGCGCGTCGAGATGTTCGACGGAATCGGTGAGCATGGGCAGCACCGGGGCGACCATCACGTGACAATCCAGGCCTGCTGCGCGGATCGCGCGAATCAATTCCAGCCGGGCCCGTGGCGTCGGCGTGCCCGGCTCCACGTCGGCATGCAGCTCCGGATCGCCCACCGCCAGAGAAACCGCGACGCTGACGTCGACGGCCCGTGCGGCATCGACGAGCAAGCCGAGGTCTCGGCGCAGCAGCGTGCCCTTGGTGAGAATCGAGAAGGGCGTGCCCGAGTCGGCAAGTGCCCCAATGATTCCCGGCATCAGCGCATACCGGCCCTCGGCGCGTTGGTATGGATCGGTATTGGTACCGAGGGCAACCGTCTCGCGGGTCCACGACCTGCGGGACAACTCCCTGCGCAGCACGGCGGCGACGTTGGTCTTCACCACCACCTGACTGTCGAAGTCGTCACCGCTGTCGAAGTCGAGATACTCGTGCGTGGGCCTGGCGAAGCAATACCGACAAGCGTGGCTGCAGCCGCGATAGCCGTTGACCGTGAAGCGGAACGGCAGGTGGGCGGCGTTGGGCACCTTGTTGAGTGCGGACTTGCACAGAACTTCGTGGAAGGTGATGCCCTCGAACTGCGGCGCGCGGACCGAGCGCACGAATCCGATGCGCTGCAGACCGGGCAGTGCCCCGTCGTCTACGTCGATGCCCTGGCCGTCCCATCGCATGATCCATGCGAACATACGTTCGAACCAAAGTCAATCCACGAGTTTTGACGATCTTTAGTGAGATGAGCAGCGGTTTGTGCAGTAGACTTTGCGGCGGGTGTAAGACACATCCGCTCCTGATGAAAGAAGTAAAAAGGTATGGCACAGGGAACTGTGAAATGGTTCAACAGCGAAAAGGGCTTCGGCTTCATCGCCCCCGACGACGGCTCCCCGGATGTCTTCGTCCACTATTCTGAGATCCAAGGCGGCGGCTACCGCTCGCTGGAAGAGGCTCAGCGGGTTCAGTTCGACGTCGGACAAGGTGCGAAGGGCCCTCAGGCCACCGGAGTTACCGCGATCTAAGAACTTCACGATCTATGGGCTGGCAGGTTTTCCTGCCAGCCCATAGTTCATTTCGGGGCAGTGTCATCAGCCGGTCAGCACCAGCGAGACCAGCACGACGTTGACCAGCGTGCCACCCACGATCGACAGCAGTGCGTTGCGCCGCCAAAGATGCAGCGCAACCGTTGCGGTCAACGCCGCCACCATGGCCCAACCGTGCGCCGCGTCCGCATTCGGAGCATCGCGCAACGTGTAGACGGCCAGCATCATCATGATGCCCACGGGCATGTGCAGACTCAGATAGCGGACCACCACCGAGCGCAGCATGGGCGCCAACCCGGCGAACGGAAGCGCACGCAGCGCCCAGGTGATCGCCGCGCTGACCACCACCATCGCGGCGATGTGCGCCGGTTCAGCCACTGGCGTCCCGACGTCGGCCGACGAACAGACGGCTCAACAGGATCGCGGTGTAGGCGGCAAACGCCCACACCAACATCTGCTCGGGCACCAACAGGGCGGCGGCCACCGCGCAACCGATGGCGCACAGTGCCAGCAGACGGTCGGGCCTGACCCGGTAGGCATCTATCGCGAGCACGACGAACAGCGCTGTCAGTGCGAAGTCCAACCCTTGCACCCGCTCGATCGGCAGCACCGTGCCGACGAGCGCACCGATCGTCGCACCGGATACCCACGCCACCTGAAAGATCAACTGCGCCAACAGGATCGACCGTGATGTCCACCTTCGCGGTTCGGCCGCCGTCACCGCGTAGGCTTCATCGGTCAACGCGTAGGTGCTGTACACCTTGGCGAAGACGCCGTTGACCCGGTCCAGTGGAAACGACAACGCGTAGAACACGTGGCGCAGGTTCACGATGAGAGTGGTTGCGGCGACCTGTCCCAGTGGCACGGCAGCCGTCGCGAGGCCAACCAACAGGAACTCGAGCGAACCCGCGTACACCACCGCCGTGAAGACCGTCGCCCACCACCACGCCAGCCCGGCGTGAACCACCACCAACCCGAATGCCAGCCCCAGCGAGAACAATCCGAGTCCGACGGGCGCCACGATCGCAGGCACTGGACTCCGGCGCTTCACGACGAATCATCGTAGGGTGCACTCGTCACGACCGAACCGACCGCGCTGCTTTTCTCCGACGGATCGGACGGACGCGCTCCGCTCAGGCGAGCGACCGCAGGTGTACGTCGTCGGCGGCTAGGAGACTCCTGAATTAGTGGGTTCTGGGGCGGGGCGCCTCGCACGCCTTGCGGCGTTGGTGTGAGCCAGACCTTGCGGTCGGCAGAAGAGGTCGCCCCGCCGGTTCGAGTGTCGCAGGAGGATT